>JAFZNQ010000102.1 GCA_017552965.1 Abditibacteriota bacterium
CCCGGGCCTTTCCGACAGTTTGAAGGGGATATCTTACCGGTTTTGCCTGACGTCAAAACCGCCGATATGACGTCTGAATTGGCCGCCGATATGACGTCTGAATTGGCCGCCGGGATGACGCGGGGTGCTGGCGCATGTCCGCTACACTCGTCAGTACTCGAAGACCGGGTCCTCCCCATTTGCCCTCTCCGGCTCTGCCGGAGCAATGTACGGGCAAACGGGTCCCGCCCGAGATCCCTTCCCCAAAACGGCCAAACGCCGGTGGAGTTTGATATATTGCCGTTTTGGCCGGGATGACGCGGGGTTGGCGCCGGGATGACGGTTTTCCTTGCCCCGCGATACGGCCCCTCCCGCCCCGGCTTGATCCGTGACCGGGGCTCGCGGTTCTTTCGGAGAAAACCCTGCCTGCCATTCGAAGAACTCCTTCGATATATGCTATAATAAAACTATCATCTCATCGAATACGCGGGTCTTGTAATGAAAGAATATCAGACTACATACAGGCAATACCTATTGGAAAACGTGGTCCCGTTTTGGGAAAAGCACTGTCCCGACCGGGAATACGGCGGCTATTTCACCTGTCTCGACCGGGACGGCAGTGTGTATGACACCGAAAAATACATGTGGATGCAGTGGCGCATAGTGTGGATGTTCGCGGAGCTTTACAACAAGGTCGAAAAAAAAGGCAAGTGGCTGGACCAGGCCCTGCAGGGCTTCCGGTTCCTCACCGGTCACGGCAAGGACCCTCTGGGCCGCTATTATTTTTCCCTGAACAGGGAGGGCGTCCCGGCCATGGCTCCCTACAACGCCTTTTCCGACTGCTTTGCGGTCATGGGCGCTGCCGCTCTTTACAAGGCCACGGGCTCGGAGGATGCCCGCAGAGAGGCTCTGTCGGCCTACGAATGCTACGCCGGCAGGGAGGCCCGGCCCAAGGGGGAGTGGACCAAGGAGCTGGAGGGCAAAAAGGAGTATATGAGCTTCGGCTTTTATATGATGCAGCTCAATCTGCTGTCGGTGCTCTCGAATGACCTGGGGGACGACCACAGCGCCGAGCTGGCCCGTCTGAGGCGCTTTGCGCTGGACACCTTTTACAGTCCGGAGCATGGAGTGGTGTTTGAGAACGTGCCTCCCAAGGGAGGGCCGGACCTGTCCTCCATGACCGGCCGCCACACCAACCCGGGCCACGCTCTGGAGGCCATGTGGTTCATCATGTCCTCGGCCCGCAGGGCGGGAGAGGAGGACACCGTGAGACAGGCGGCGGACATAGTCCTCCGGGAGCTCGAATACGGCTGGGACGACGAATACGGCGGCATCTATTATTTCCTGGATTATCTCCGCAAGCCCCACGTGGAGCTCCAGTGGGACATGAAGCTCTGGTGGGTGCACTGCGAAGCCCTCATAGCCGCTTTTCTGGCCTATAATTACACGGGCGACAGCCGCTTCAGGGACTGGTTTGAGAAGCTCCACCGGTGGAGCTGGCAGCGCTTCCCCGACCCGGAATACGGCGAATGGTTCGGCTATCTGAGCCGGCAGGGACAGGTGAACAACCGGCTGAAAGGGGGCAAATGGAAGACCTTCTTCCACCTGCCCCGGATGCTGCAGGTCATAGGCTGCTTCGGAGAGGAGCAGTGAAATACACAGACTGCGCCGACGTGTTTCTGGGCTGCGACGAGATAGACCTGCCCCGGCCCGCAGGCATTGCCGCCCGTTGGAGGTTTATCAAGGGGCTCTGCGGCAACACCCATCCCGGGGCTGCTCTGCCCTTCGGGCGCCTCACCTGCTGCTGTTACAGCGGGGCCTATTCCGCCGGCTACGGCCGCAATATGCCCAACACCGGAGAAAAGATACGCAAGCTCTTCGGCAGCAACAAATTCGTGGGCTTTTCCCATTTTCACCACAGCGGCACGGGCTATATAGGCCTCTTTTACAACTATTTTGTCACCAGCCCCTTTTACGGGGGGCTGGGGGAGGCCTTTGAGCCCTCGGATATCCTCGAAGAGGAGGCCCGTCCCGGCTATTATTCCTGCCGGTCCTCGAGAGGGGTGTTCTGCGAGTGCTCCGTGACGGACCGGCTGGTGTATCACAGATATTCCTTCGACAGGCCCGGAGGCCGGGTGGCCGTGGACGCGGGCCACAACGGTCTGGCCCGGGAGACCGGCGCCTTTCATCTGCCGGAGGACCCTGAGCTGCAGACTGTGGGCAGGACCGGGGCCCTCGTGTCCGTGGTCCAGGAGGGGATACGGCTCTATGCCCGCATAGAGTGCCGGGGAGCCGTCCGGTGCAGCCTGTGGCAGGGCGCCGCAGAAGGGGCCTTTGACTTCGACCCCGGCGTTCCCTTTGGAGTGGTGTTTGACATAGAGGGCCGGGAGGCCGAGATCGTCATGAGCATCTCCGCCTGCCGGGAGTCTCTGACGGAGCCTGAGGGAGATATAGACGCGGCGGCGGAGGAGGCGGAGCGGCGCTGGAACGGCGCTCTGGGCAGGATAGACGTCCGGGGGGAGGACAGGGACAGGAGGATATTCTACTCCAATCTGTATCATTCGCTGGTCAAGCCCGCCTTCTGGACCGGGGAAAATCTGCCGGGCCCCTGCAGCGAGCCTCTTATGGGAGAGCTGGTCACTATGTGGGACATATACAAGACCCAGCTGCCTCTGGTCTTCACCCTGTTTGAAGACGTCCGCAAGGGCGTCCTCTCCGCCTTTCTCGCCTGCGAAAAATACCGGGGCGGCTTTCCCCACTGCCTCTTGATGTCCCGGAGCATGGATATAGAGGACAAGCAGGCCCGGTGTCTGGCGGAGCACAGCATCGCGGACGCCTTTTACAGAAGCGGGGCGGGGGACCATATAGACGGCATTCCCCTGAAGGATATACTGGCAGCCTGCCACCGGGATATGACCCGGCCCGGACGGGAGGACTTTTGCGAAGGGGGCTTTTGCCCCCGGGCCACCCACACTCTGGATATGGCGGAGGCCGCCGGCTGCGTGGCTGCCCTGGCCCGGGCGGCGGGGGACAAGGACCTGGAGGCCCGATACACGGCCCTGTGGCGCCATTGGACCCACGCCTTCGGCCCTGACGGGCTCATGAGGCCCGACAGCGAGTATTATGAGGGCAACCGTTATTCCTACTCCTTCCGCCTCCTGCGGGATATGCCGGCCCGCATAGCCCTCTGCGGCAGGGAGGCCTTTGAGAGATATCTGGACGGGTTCTTCGGCTTTGCCGACTGCAGAGACGAGAGCCGGTTTCAGGGCTTCAACAACGAGACGGACATGGAGGCTCCCTGGGCCTATCACTATATCGGCAGACATGACAAGCTCTGCCGCATCATAGACGCCTCTCTGGACTATATGTTCGCGGAGGGGCGGGGCGGCATCCCCGGCAACAACGATTCGGGGGGACTGAGCGCCACCTATATATGGAACGCTCTGGGCCTGTTTCCCGTCACCGGACAGGACCTGCTCCTTGTGGGCAAGTGCCGCTTCGAGAGGGCGGAGCTGCAGCTGGCCGGGGGCAGGACCCTTGTGGTGGACAACCGCTGCTTCGGCGCCGATCCCGGCGCCGTGAGCTTCAACGGCAGGCCGGGGCGGGAGCTGACGGTCACGGAATTCATGCAGGGCGGGAGGCTGGTATATGAATAGAATATTGTTGATACTGCTGCTGATAGCGGCGGCCGCGCCCTCCTTCGGGGGAGTGTATCTGGCCTCCCGTTACGGGGCGCTGGACAGCGACGTCCTGAAGGGAGGCGGCACCGACGACACAGCCCGGCTGCAGGCGGTGCTGGACAAGGCTCTGGAGGGAGAGCAGGTGACGCTGGTCATGGACGGCGCCGCCCTGATATCGGGGCTCATCATCCACGACAACACCACCGTCAGGTGCCTCAATCCCTCCTGCGGCTTTTTCCTGCGGGACCACGCAGGCAACGCCCTGTTTCGCAACGGACGGGCCAGCTTTACCTCGCCGCCGGCGCTGCGCAACAGGAACATATCCCTCATAGGGGGCACCTACAACCACAACGCCGCCCGGCAGGAGCACACGGTGCCCTCCAAGCCGGACGAAAAGACCATATACACCGATCTGGCGGGGAATCCCTCGGCCCTGAAGGACGTGAAGGCCATGGAGTTCTACGGGGTGGAGGACCTGCTCATACAGGACGTGTGCATCCGCAATCAGACCACATTTGCCCTGCTTGTGGCCAACTTTTGCCGGGTGACCATAGAAAACACGGACATAGTCCTGGACGACTACAAATACGCCAACAATCAGGACGGGCTCCACTTCTGGGGGCCGGGCAGCTTTCTCTCCCTCCGCAATATACGGGGCGCCTCCGGCGACGACTTCATCGCCATAGCTCCCGACGAAAGGGACGGAGTGTCCGACATCACCGACGTCACCATAGACGGAGTGTGCCTCAGGGAGGCGGACCAGGCCATCAGGCTGCTCTCCAGAGGCAAGGGCAGGCTGGACCGGGTGCTCATAAAAAACGTGACCGGCGTCTTCAGGGGGCTGGGCTTCATCGTGACTCCCTGGATGGAAGGGGAAGGGGGCAATTATGGCAGCATCATCTTTGACACCATAGACCTGCGCTGCGACACCAAACAATACGACCCGGCGCCCATGCTCTTCCGCATAGGGGGCAATATAGACAGCCTGACCGTCAGAAACCTGCACTATCACGGCCGGCTTGCCCACGACCTGATGCAGATAGGGGGCTCCTACGCGGGGGACGGCCCCGGAGGCCCCGGCATGCCCTCCCGCATAAAGCATTTGACTCTGGAAAACGTCTGCGTCCACAATGACTTGAACGCCCACGACTACGTGCGGCTCCGGGGCGCCGTGGAGGACCTCCTGGTCCGCAACGTCCAGCTGCTGGGCTGCCGCCCGGAGAGCAGATTTTTCGTCAGGGACTATCCCGGGGCAGGCGCCGCCAGGCTGAGAGTGGAGGGCTTTTTGTCCGACGGAGCCCGG
>JAFZNQ010000103.1 GCA_017552965.1 Abditibacteriota bacterium
CCTCACCGCCGAAGTGACGTTGTGTTTGAACGGGACAAGGCCGGGATGACGAGGGAGGGCTCGCGGAAATGTGCTATAATAATACCGGATTTCCATCGTCCATGGAGAAATGATATGAACAAGCTGATATCCATACTCATCATCATCTGCGTGGCTGCCATTGGCTTGCGGCTGTATATGGCGAAGAGAGATGCCGATGCGCACCGGATCGTCTCGTGCGTAAGCGAGCCCGTTGCCGAGCGGCCTGTCGGCAGTCCCTTGTCCTACGGCGCTCCCGTGACCTCCGGTGGGCCTATGCCCTCTGCGCATCAGTATATCGCCCCAAAAAGGATCGACAGCGCATTCCCCCGCGGGATGGTGAAGGGCGCTCCGGGCCTGTGGGAGATGCTTCATGACTACGCAAGGACCCATGACCGCCGGGCCGTATCTCCGGGGGCGTTTCAGTCCGCAAAAAAGTTCAGAGCGAAGACGGGCAAAGAAAGCCTGTGGGAATTTCTGCGGGCCTGCGATCTTCCTCTGGACAATACTGAGCCTTTGACGGGCTTCAGCATGCCATTGCCGCCCGACGCCGACCCCATGCAGAAGAGCTTTGGTGAATACCGGGAGGCCGTCCGGGAGGTCCGCCTCTTTGATCAGTTCGTAGAGGAGCAGAAACGAAAGATGCGGGAGAAGGCGGAGGCCGATCGGATAAAGCGCGAGGAAGAAAACATCAGGGCCCGCATGGAGGTGCCCGACACCACCTACACGCTGCCTGCGGACCTGGACTCCGGCACCCGCAACGCCTACCTGCGGGGGCTCGCCTCGGACAACCCCCTGCCCCACTCCGGCGGCGCCGTCATCCTGGGCTCCTGGCCCCAAAGCGGAGAGACCCCCGAGCCCGTGGAGTGGCTGATAGTGGAGAGGCTGGGCAGCCGGGCCCTGTGCGTGATCAGCAAATACGCGCTGGACTCCAGGGCCTTTTGCGACGGCAAAGACGTGGCCGACAGCTGGAGCGGGTCCTCCCTGAGAGCGTGGCTGAACGGCGAATTCTTTGACAAGGCCTTTTCCGACAGTGAAAAGCGGCGCATCCTCACCTCCGCCGTGCACGACGTCCGGAACACCGCGGTCCGGGACAAGGTGTTCATCCCCTGCGAGGAGGAGGCAAACGTCATCTTTGGCATCAATATGCGAAAGAGAGTCTGCGTCCCCACCGCCCACGCCAAAGCAGCGGGGATCTATCTCTTTGAGGGCAGCGAAAACGCCTTGTGGTGGACAAGAATGACAGGCAATGTGATCCAGGCCTGTTCGTGCATAAACCACGAGGGCTTTCACCAGCCCGTCTATGCCAACGCCCCCACCGTGGGAGTGCGCCCCATGATGTGGATCAGGCCGGAATAAGCGCCGAAGGAGGTGATACCCATGCCCGCAAACAATGATATAGAGCCCTTTGACTGGTCCTTTGGCAGTATTGTCCGCCACTTTGTCATATGGCTGCTGCTGGCGGCGGCGCCCATCCTGGTCCTCTGGCTGTGGTTTCTCGCCGTGACCGCCTTCCCGGACATCAAAGGCACCCGGGTCGTCTGCGCCGTGACCGCGTGCGTGATGCTGTGGCTGGTGCCCTTTGTCTTTTCGTTCGAAAGGACGGGGGTCATCCCTCTGGACGCGCTGGCCTGCCTGATCAATGAAGCGGTCATGCTCTTTGCGTTCTTTCTGGCGTTCCTCATATCGGCCCTGGGCAAAGGACCCCTGCACACCGACGCCTTTATGGGCGTGGTGCTGCTGCTGGCCCTCTACTCGGTGGTGATGATGCTGGTGAACTGGTTTGTGACCAGGAAAAGGCAGCTGAGCCGGAGGAATAGGCGGAAGAAGGCGAAAGCCGAGGCTGAGCCGAAGACAGAGGTCGAAACGGCACCGGAGACAAAGGCAGAAGTAGTAACAGA
>JAFZNQ010000104.1 GCA_017552965.1 Abditibacteriota bacterium
CACCTCTCTTCTATGGTAAGATGTTTATAGTTCATACGATTTTCCTCCGTAGTTTTTTAGTCAAGCAACTTCATTCTACACGAATTTCGTATGAACTTCTAACTCATTATTACCTGTTGCACTTAATAGTATAATTCACCGTCTTTACCTTACTCCGGCAGAGCCGGAGAAGGCAAACGGGAGCGGCCGTATTAGCGGGGCGCAGAAGAACTTGTTGCCGTTTCTCTGCTGATGCTTTGAGAGCGCAAGGGGACACCACTTGCAATTTACCCCGACGAAAAAGGGCTTTTTCCGCCGGGGACCCCGGACACACCCGCTCGGGTCCTATCCGCCGAGTGGACCCCCCAATGCCTTACGGCATCGGTCCCCCCACAGATCTCCAACGGCAGCGCCAAAGGCGCAGCCGCTGGGATGACGGCGGTTTTTGCCTGTTCTGCCTTGCGCCAAGGACGACACTTGCCCTTCGGCTTGAGCAGGGGCTCTATACCCCGAAAAATCATATGATTTTTTGGGGCTTAAAAAAGCGCCCTCCGGGGAGGGCGCAATGAAGTCTTGCGTTTGGGTGATGTGGTCCTGTCA
The DNA here is from genome assembly GCA_017552965.1 of Abditibacteriota bacterium. Classification (NCBI taxonomy): domain Bacteria; kingdom Pseudomonadati; phylum Abditibacteriota; species Abditibacteriota bacterium. The sequence goes on from JAFZNQ010000104.1 coordinate 580, forward strand.
GGGCATCCGGATGCCTTTGACGTCGGAAAACACCGTCTTGCGCTGGCCTGCGATGTCGTTGTAGATGACGAAGGCTCTGCCGTACCAGGCGTCGCCGGCCGCGACGTTCTTCTTGTTGATGATGAAGGTGTTGGTCAGGGCCGAGTAGCCGGAAGACTTGCCCACTATCACCCCGGGAGTGTCAAACAGGATCTCCGCAGGGGCCGTGTCGGACTGCAGCAGCAGCACGCCGTGCATGACCTCGCTTGCGAAGTCGTCGCCCGTGACGGTCTGTCCTGTGAAGGCTATCTTGCCGCCCTCGGCTATGGGCTCCCACAGGTTGACTGCGGTGACGCTGTCCGCTGCCCCCTCATATACGGCTTCCAGAGTGAGGCCGGAATACACCGATATGGTAATTGTGGGGTCATAGGAGACCGTCTCCTGAGTGTCGGCGTCTCTCCAGCAGGTGAAATCCTCGCCTTCAAAGGTTTCGGCAGCGCTGCGGGTATATACCTGAGCGCTTTTCAGGGTGACCGTTTCACTGCAGTATTTCTCGCCGCCGTACAGGAAGTAGGTTTTCACCGTATAGGTCTGTTCCGCCTTGGTAAAGGAGGCGGTAAAGGTCACGTCTCTCTGGACCGGGCCCTGGGAAGGCAGGGAGCCGGGGAAGTCGTTGGTCCACTTGCTGACCACATAGCCCGTTCTCAGGCCGCCCTGTCCGGGCTCGGCGGGATAGGAGACCTGGCTGTAATCCGTCACCGTGTCGGTCTTGTAGATCTTGCCGTACACGTCCTTGTAGGTAAAGGTGTAGTTCTCCGCCGGAGCGGTGACGGCGGTTATGACGGTGGTCCTGTTGATGGTATATGCAAACTCGGGGTCTTCCGAGAGCACGTTGCCTGCGGAGTCCTGCCAACAGAGAAACTGTTCGCCGTCTTTGGGCTCGACCCTGACTTCCCAGGTTTTGCCCAGGATGCCCTTGAAGGCGTTGACGTTGACCCAGCTGCCGTTGTACTTGACAAAAGTCTTGCCGCCGCCGGCCTCCATATCCACCTGGTACTTGAAATACTGTTGCTCCACGTTTTCCATGGCCGCGCAGAGGTCCTCTCCCCAATACCAGTCGATGGTCAGATAGTATTCGTCCAGAGCCTGCTCCGCATCGTCTATGGCGGCCCTGAGCTCCGCAAGGCTGTCGGGGCTGTAGGTGCCCCGGCTGCTCTCGTATATTTCGCCGGCTTCGTTCACGCAGGGGATAAGCCTGTCGCGGCAAAAGGCGTTGTCCACCACGGCGGAAAAATTCAGCTGCTCATAGTCTCCGGCCCTGACCTTGTCCGTGAGCCTGACGCCGTTGAGGGTGACGCAGTCTATCTCAATGTCCAGCTCCAGATAGTCCACCGCTTTCTTCAGGGTAAACAGGGCCGGGTCAAACTCAGTGTCGCCGTCCACCAGTCCCATGTTGGCCACGTCCTCTCCGTTGTAGAGCAGCCTGAAGAAGCTCTGAGGCAGATACTCGTCCCCTCTGTGGAACCGGGAAACGGATACGGGTATCAGGTCCGAAATGACGGGATAGTTGTCGGGGCCCGCGTTGGTCCAGCCCCCTTCCATGTTGCTCTCGGCCCAGCCGTCCGCCGTCATGGCAGACTTGGTCTCGCCGGAGCAGCTGTACCAGTGATGGGGAGTGGACTGGCCCGTGTTTTCGCCGTAGAGCTCCGCATCGCAAAAGTCGGTGCAGTAGTAGCACTTGTAGAAGACCTGGGCGTTGTTGAGCTCGAAATAGGAGCCCACCACGCCGCCGGCGGCGTCTGTGTCCGCATAAGTCATGCCCGCCTCGCTCTTGTCGGCAAAATAGCTGTTTTCCAGCCGGTTGCTGCCCTGGCTGCCGTCCACCGTGCCGGCCAGACCGCCGACGGCGCACTTTTCACCGGAGGCGTGACATATGTCCGTAAAGTTGACTCTTGCGGTGCCTATGAAGCCGTTTTTGACTATGCCGGCCACGCCGCCCATGGAGGCTGCCTGTCCCGACACGGTGGAAAAGAGCACGGAGCACTGTTCCGCAAACGAGTTGACGCCCACCTCGGGGCCCTGCAGCAGGCCGGCGATGCCGCCTATGGCGGCAGTGCCGGCGGTGCCCGTGATACTGGAATTGTGGACCGCGCAGTTAAACACTGTGCCGGTGGACTTGCCCGCGATGCCGCCTATGGCGGTTTCGCTGCCGCCGGAAAGGGTCAGGCCGTAAACCGTGCAGTTGGTGACGGCTCCGTCGTTGACGCCGGCGATACCGCCCAGATATTTGCCCTTTCGGGACTCGCCCAGGCCTACGGTCCATTCGCCTTCGCCGTACACGAGACAGCCGTCAATGGTGCCGTTGGAGCCGTTGGCGGCAGCCACCACGCCGGCATCGCTGCCTGTGTTGATAAACATTTCCATCCGGAAGGTAATGCCCGAGACGGTGCCGTTGTTTTCGGCTACAAAGCCGGGGTCGGTGTAGGCAAAATGAAAGCCTGTAAGCGCGGCGCCCTCGCCGTATATGCCGCAGCCCTGCGCCACCTCGGCAATGGGGACCCAGGTCACTTCGGACAGGTCATAGGTCCCGGGGGTGATGACAATGTCCTCGTCGATCACAGTGTCGCCGAGGGCCAGCAGCTCGTCCACGGTGCTGACGGTCCGGGCCCCGGCCGCGGAAAGCAGCAGCAGGCTGAGGACCACCGGGAGCCATAATAAACCGGCAAGCTTGTTCATATTTCACTCCTTTTGCGCCGCTGTCCGGCGGAGCCGGAGCGGCTGCAGTTATCTGTCTAATATCATTATAGCACAAAATTCGGCGCAGCGCGTTTTTTCGGGATATATTCGACGCCGGGGAGAGCCCGGGTCGTTTGTCCCGTTGGGCTTGGTCCATGTGCCCGGGCTCGCGGTTCGTTTGAAGGGGACTTCTTACCGGTGAGGGCATGAGGAGCCCTCACCGCCGAAGTGACGTTGTAATTGAACGGGACAATAGCGCTTTCCCTGCCCCGCGATACGGCCCCCCCAACGGCTTTCAGCCGTCGGTGCCCCCGTAGATCTCTTACCGGTGAGGGCACGAGGAGCCCTCACCGCCGAGATGACGCGGGGTTTGGCGCTGCCGCCGAGATGACGTCTGTTGTTGAACGGGACAGAGCGGTTTTCGTTTGTCCCGTTGGCCCAGGTCACGGACCAGGCCGGGGTGGGAGGGGCAGAGCCCCTGCTCAAGCCGAAGGGCCAGCGTCGCCGTCAGGC
>JAFZNQ010000105.1 GCA_017552965.1 Abditibacteriota bacterium
CTGGACCGGGTGCTCATAAAAAACGTGACCGGCGTCTTCAGGGGGCTGGGCTTCATCGTGACTCCCTGGATGGAAGGGGAAGGGGGCAATTATGGCAGCATCATATTTGACACCATAGACCTGCGCTGCGACACCAAACAATACGACCCGGCGCCCATGCTTTTCCGCATAGGGGGCAATATAGACAGCCTGACCGTCAGAAACCTGCACTATCACGGCCGGCTTGCCCACGACCTGATGCAGATAGGGGGCTCCTACGCGGGGGACGGCCCCGGAGGGCCCGGCATGCCCTCCCGCATAAAGCATCTGACTCTGGAAAACGTCTGCGTCCACAATGACTTGAACGCCCACGACTACGTGAGGCTCCGTGGCGCCGTGGAGGACCTTCTGGTCCGCAACGTCCAGCTGCTGGGCTGCCGCCCGGAGAGCAGATTTTTCGTCAGGGACTATCCCGGGGCAGGCGCCGCCAGGCTGAGAGTGGAGGGCTTTTTGTCCGACGGAGCCCGGCTGGGGGAGGCCGCTGCCCCATAACGCAAAAAGAAGCGGTCCGTCATGGACCGCTTCCCGAATGCGCGCAGGAATATGCGCAAACCTAAGCTTTTTTGCCTATTTCATCAATTATACGCGACTGCTCCTGCAGAACTCTCTTGAGCCTGTCGGTCTCCGCAGTGTGCTCCGCCTGCATCTGTTTGATCTTGTCCAGAAGGCCGAGTATGATGTCCACGCCGGCCAGGTTGACTCCCATATCCTGGGTGAGCCTCTGGATCTGCTTCAGCTTTTCCACGTCCGCTTCGGAATACATGCGGTTTTTGCTGCCGACTCTGACAGGTATCACAAGACCCAGTCTTTCGTAGGTCCTGAGGGTCTGGGGATGCATGTCGCAAATCTTGGCCGCAACGCTGATGAGATAAACAGGTTCGTCTCTTTGTGACATGCGTATCGCTCCTTGTTATTTTCTGAGTGCCCGTATCTGCTCCAGCAGCTCTTTTTCTTGCGGGCTGATCTCCGAAGGAATGCGGATCCTGCATACTGCATAGAGGTCTCCGCAGCCCTCCGATTTCATCCTGGGCATGCCCTTGCCGGGCAGCTTGAAGCGTTTGCCCGAACGGGTCATGGGAGGGATGGTCATGGTCACGGGCTTTTCCATGGTGGGCACCGTGACTTCGCCGCCTAACAGGGCGGTGAGATAATCCACCTCCACCTGACAGGACAGATTGCTGCCGTCCCGTTCGAAGGTCTTGTCGCTCGTAAAATTGACCACCAGATACAGATCGCCGTTGCCTCCGGGTCCGGGGGCGCCTTTGCCCGCCAGCTTGATCTTCTGGCCCTGGCCGATGCCCCTGGGCACCTTCACCTTCAGCCGTTTGTCGGTCATCAGTGTCAGCTCGCTGCCGTAATAGGCGTCCTGCAGGCTGATGTCCAGGTTGTAGGTGATATCCTGCCCTTTGACGTTTTGTCTGAAGCGGGAAAACACCTGTTCGCCGATGCCGGAGTTGGATCCGAAAAGCAGATCGAAGAAGGGGCTGTAGCCGCTGGCTCCGCCCATACCTCCCATGTTGAAGCGCAGGTTCTCAAAGGGATTGGCACCGGCTCCCTGCCGGTACAGCTCCCAGTCCTTGCCGTAAGTATCGTATTTCTTGCGTTTGTCCTCGTCTGAGAGTACTTCGTAGGCCTCGCTGATCTCCTTGAATTTTTCCTCGGCGTTCTTGTCGTCGGGGTTCACGTCGGGATGATACTTTCTGGCCAGCTTTCTGTATGCTGTCTTGATATCCTTCAGGCTTGCAGATTTGTCAACTCCCAGCACACTGTAATAATCCTTATAGTCCACCGGTTGCCTCCGTTTTTTGCGTGTTCCCGGCGCAGCCCGCCGGGATGCAAGCGCTTATGAGAATATTCCTTGTCCTGTAAAAGCTCCGGGCGGGGCATGCCCCGCCCCGGAAATATTCTATTCTTCCTTGAATTCGGCTTCGACCACGTCGTCCTCGGAAGGTACGTTCACCTGAGGTCCCTCGGAGTAGGCTCCTCCGGTCTGAGCTCCGGCCTGTCCGCCCGACTGCTGCTTGTAGAGGATGCTGGCTATCTCGTAGCTGGCCTTCTCCAGCTCGTCGGTGGCGGCGTTGATGGAGGTCGGATCGTCGGGGCTGGTCTCCAGGAGCTGCTTCAGGCTGTCGATCCTGGCCTGCAGTCTGCCCTTGGCATCCTCGGGAGCCTTGTCGCCCACGTCCTTGATGAGCTTTTCGGTCTGATAGATCATCTGGTCGGCCTTGTTCTTGGCCTCGGCGTTCTCTCTGGCCTTCTTGGCTTCCTCGGCGTGAGACTCGGCTTCCTGCATCATCTTCTGGATCTCTTCGTCGGACAGGCGGGTGGAGCCGGATATGGTGATGGTCTGGCTCTTGCCGGTGCCCAGATCCTTGGCGGACACGTTCACTATACCGTTGGCGTCTATGTCAAAGGATACCTCGATCTGAGGTACGCCTCTGGGGGCCACGGGGATGCCGCTGAGCTGGAAGGTGCCCAGAGAATGGTTGTACTGAGCCATTTCCGACTCGCCCTGGAGCACGTTGATGGACACCTCTGTCTGACCGTCGGCCGCAGTGGTGTAGGTCTTGCTCTTGCGGGTAGGGATGGTGGTGTTGCGCTCGATGAGCTTGTCGGTGATGCCGCCCAGGACCTCGACGCCCAGGGTAAGGGGAGTCACGTCCAGCAGTACCACGTCGGTGACCTCGCCGCCCAGCACGCCGGCCTGGATGGCGGCGCCTACGGCCACGACCTCATCGGGGTTCACGCTTCTGTTGGGCTCCTTGTTGGTGAAGGACTTGACCAGCTCCTGCACCATGGGCATTCTGGTGGAGCCGCCCACGAGGATGACTTCGCTGAGGTCGCTGGTCTTGATCTTGGCGTCCTCGATGGCCTTCTTGAAGGGGACCTCGCAGCGCTTCAGGAGGTCGCTGGTGATCTCTTCGAACTTGGCCCGGGTGATGCTCATCTCCAGGTGCTTGGGGCCGGAGGCGTCGGCCGTGATGTAGGGCAGGTTCACGTTGGTGGTCACCATGGTGGACAGCTCGATCTTGGCCTTTTCGGCAGCCTCTCTGACTCTCTGCAGGGCCTGCTTGTCCTTCTTCAGGTCTATGCCGTTGGTCCGCAGATATTCGTCGCAGATGTACTGGACCAGTCTCTCATCCCAGTCGTCGCCGCCCAGATGGACGTCGCCGGAGGTGGACAATACTTCGAACACGCCGTCGCCGACTTCCAGCACGGAGACGTCGAAGGTGCCGCCGCCCAGGTCGAAGATGAGGATGGTCTCATTGTTCTTCTTGTCCAGTCCGTAAGCCAGCGATGCGGCCGTAGGCTCGTTGATGATCCTCAGGACTTCCAGACCGGCGATCTCACCGGCGTTCTTGGTAGCGGTCCTCTCCGCGTCGTTGAAGTATGCGGGCACGGTGATGACGGCCTTGGTGACTTCCTCGCCCAGATAGGCCTCGGCGTCTGCCTTCAGCTTCTGAAGTATCATGGAAGATATTTCTTCCGGAGTGTACTTCTTGCCGTCGATGACCGTGTCATAGTTTTCACCCATATGTCTCTTGATAGACGATACCGTGTGATCGGGGTTCAGCACGGCCTGCCGCTTGGCGGTGACGCCTACCAGTCTTTCGTTTCCCTTAAAGGCTACTACGGAAGGGGTAGTCCTTGCCCCCTCGGAGTTTGCTATTACTGTGGGCTCGCCGCCCTCCATGACCGCCACGACAGAGTTTGTCGTTCCCAGGTCTATACCTACTGTCTTTGCCAATTTGGCACCTCCATAGTATGATAAAAAAATGATTTCGATGTGAAGAAGGTCTGTTGATGATGTGTTGTCAAGTCACTTGATAGCACCGCACTCAACTTCGCTCCATCACTTATATTATACACCTTTTTTCCGGGGAATGTTCCGCTTTTCGGGGAATTTGAAAAATTTTTTGAGGATTTTTTTCCGGGGGTGGGTGAGACCGGCGGAGAAGGGCCCGCAGGGGGCCCGTACGCCGGGTGTTATTTGACTTGAGCGCAGTCCGCTAAAGTGCGGCCGGGCCGCTTGTTTTTGTCCGCGGGGTCCGGCGCCGCGGACACTGTCGGTCTGCCGGGAGGCGGAGGCTTTGCAGGCGCAGAAGAGCGCCGGTATCAGGACCGGCGCAGCGACAGCGCATAACGCGGTGACGAGGGTGCGCTTCATCCGTATCTCCCACGTGGGCTGCCGGAGCATCCTCCGGCAGACGTATATATATTTACTTGTAAAGGCAAAACACTGCAGGCTCCTTTGCGTGGGGCAAAAGGAGCCTGCGGGACAGCCACGGCGGGATTCGAACCCGCGATCTTCGCCGTGAGAGGGCGATGTCCAAGGCCGCTAGACGACGTGGCCATGAGCTGACATATTGATTATACCACAGCTGCGGAAAAAAAGCAATAGGTCAAAATATATGGTGCGTCGGGTGGGATTCGAACCCACGACTCTCGCCTTAAAAGGGCGATACTCTGCCACTGAGTTACCAACGCGCAAAAAAAATGGCTCCTCGACCTGGACTTGAACCAGGAACCCTTTGATTAACAGTCAAATGCTCTGCCGATTGAGCTATCGAGGAACGGCAACACTTATATTATACACGCTTTTTCGGGCTAAGTCAATAATGCAGGGGGAAAAGTACGAAAAAAAAGAGAGGCGCCCCCTCCGGGAGAGGCTTTTCTTTGGCGGCGAGGGGAGATATGTGCTATAATGGCAGTGGAATATGATATACGGAGAAGACGTTATGAAATTATTGCTGGTTCTCTTCATCGGTTTTTTGACCTCCCAAGCCTGGGCGGCCATTTTCAGAGGAGTGGACGCTCCCGAGAGCAAGGCGGCGCCCGCCGAGCTGCAGGGCAGGAAGGTGCAGGGGGTCTATACGGGGGCCCGGCCCAAAAAGGGGCCCGTGGACCCGGTCCTGCAGCGGGCCATGAAGCCCGGTATCCCGGTGAAATACGAGATGTATTTTTCCACCGGGTTCAAGAATGACGGCACAGACGCCATGATACTCATCTGCGACACCCTGGCCGAAGGGCCCGTGAAGGCCATGGAGACCCTGGCCCGGGAGGGCAAGGCTCCCGACTTTGTGGCCATAGGCTTTACCCACACGGATCTGGAGCCCACTCTGGAGGGAGGCAGCACCCGATGGATGCGGAAGGACCTGCTGGACCTGGCCACCCGGGACGGGGTGGACTTTATGACCGACGAAGTGCTGCCGGCTCTGGAAAAGGAGCACGGCTACCGGGTGTCTCCCGATCCGGACATGCACTACATGCTGGGAGGCTCCTCCGGCGCCGTGTGGGCCTGGAACGCCTGCTGGTATCGCAACGACTACTATCGCCGCTGCTATCTGTCCAGCCCCACCTTTTCCGCCATCAACATGGGGGAGGAGATACCCTGGCTGATGAGAAAGATGGAGCCCCGGCCCATCAAGGTGGTCCTGAACACGGGCACCATAGAGCCCGACGATTATTTCGGCGCCTCCTATCCCATCGCCCTCCAGACGGAAAGGGCTCTTGATTTTGCGGGCTACGACTACAAGTACTGGATCTTTGAGGGCGAGGGACACTGCAGCCGGTTCAACCACTACGAGTCGGAGCTGGAATTCATGGAGTGGATATGGAAGGACTGGGACACGGTCCCGGTGACCCATCCCCGGATCTGCGCCCGCCTGTCGGAAATGACCGGAGGCAAAGAGGGGTGGCAGGAGGCTCCCAAGGGAGCCAAAGCGCCGAAAAAGCAAAAGGCCGCCGGCCCCGCCGGCGAATACAATGCCTCGGGAGGCAAGATCATACTGGTGGGTCCGAGAGGAGGCGAGAAGGTGGTGGCCAAGGGCTTTGGCAGCATATCCGACCTGACCGTGTCCTCCGACCGCTGGAAGCTGTACGTGGCCGACCGCAACAGCAACTTTGTCTATTCCATGTCCATAGAAAAGGACGGCAGCCTGTCCCAGCTGCTGAAGCTCTGCCCTCTGCACAAGGCCATGGAGGCCCACCGTCTGGGGGCGGAAGCCCTCTGCGTGGCCGCCAACGACCGCATATTCTGCGCCACGGAGCTGGGGGTCCAGTGCTCCATCTCCACCGGAGTGGTGGACGTGATACTGCCCTTGCCCGGCGACCTGCCCTGCGACGGAGTCTGGCTGGAGGGCCACACCCTCTGGGCCCGGTCGGGCAAACGCCTCTTTAACCGGGAGATCAACTTTGAGGCCAAGGACCCGGCTGTCACCACCCCCGCGGCCTACAATCTGCTGTAGGGGAGGCGCGGTCCTCATCCCGGTGGGGATGAGGACCGCCCTTTGAGGAAAACGAACCTCTCCATCGAGGGAAACGCAAGCCGACAACACACCCCGAAAGAAGGACGAGCTCCCGCCACGGACGAGCCGGGGTGGGAGGGGCGTTATCGGGGTCCCCGAAATTTGGGCCGGGATGACGCGGGGGCGCTGCGCGCCCATCATTATGCGTCATTTCGGGCCTCTCTTGTCCCGTTCAAACTCAACGTCATTTCGGCGCCTCTGTAAGAGGCGGTAAGAAATCCCCTGTCACGAAGCCGCGAGCCTCCGGCTATGGACCGGCCCAACGGGACAAAATGAAAGACGATCTCCTTCCCGTCACTGCTTCAGCCGGGTCCTCCCCGTATGCCTTCTCCCGCAAGCGGGAGCAATGAAGAGGCATACGGGTCCCGCCCGAGGTCCCTTCCCCACAACGGCCAAACGCCGATGGCGTTTGACATATGCCGTTTTGGCCGGGATGACTAGAAGGTTGTCCAGCCCCGCGATAC
>JAFZNQ010000106.1 GCA_017552965.1 Abditibacteriota bacterium
CCCGTTGGGCTCGTCCGTGGCCGTGGCTCGCGGTTCCATTACAGGGGATCTCTTACCGCCAAGCCTGACGGCTTGTCGCCGAGATGACGTTTTTGTTGAACGGGACACGAAGCCCTCACAGCCGGGAAAGTCAGCACCTCTGTCCCGTTGGGCTCGTCCATAACCGTGGCTCGCGGTTCCATTACAGGGGATCTCTTACCGCCAAGCCTGACGGCTTGTCGCCGAGATGACGTTTTTGTTGAACGGGACACGAGGCGCTTCCCTCTGTCACAGGAAGCCCGGGGCCCCCGTCTGCTTTCTCCCGCAGGCGGTATAGATCCATCGGCAGAAAAAAGCCGCTCCCGGGGGGAGCGGCGTATGCTGTTGCGTCAGTCTTTTTTGTCCTTGGCGTCTTTCTTGTCCTTGGAGCCTGCTTTCTCCTTGGGTTCTTTTTTGTCCTTGGAGTCTTTTTTGTCTTTGGCGTCCTTTTTGGGAGCGGCCTTCTGCAGGTCTTCGTATTCCTTCATGCGCTTTTCTTCAAACGCCCGGATGTCGGCGGCCTTTTTGGTCTCTTCGGCAGCCTTGTCTGCCATACCCACTTCCTTGAACTTGCCTGCCAGCTCCTGGTGGACGTAGGCGTCGGAGCGGTTCAGCTCCGAGGCCTGCAGATACTGCTTGCCGGCCTCTTCCTTCTTGCCTAGCTTCACCAGAGCGTCGCCGTAGAGGAGCCTCAGGTCGTAGCTCTCGGTGATCTGCGAATCGGGATCGTCCAGGATCTGCTTCAGCAGCTTGGAGCACTCGTCATATTTTTCCAGCTGATACTTGACGTTGGCCAGCTGGGCCAGTATCATGTCCCTGTCTCCCAGATCGCTGTTCTTTGAGGCATCCTGCAGATTGGTCTCTGCCAGCACGTAGAGGGCCTTTTGCTCTTCGGGCTTGTATTCGGTGTAGGCCTTGAAAGCGTAGTAATAGCCTGCCAGCACGGGATCGGTGACGGTGAAGTCGTCGATCTTGTCTTCCTGGGTGCGGATATCCTGCTCCGCCTGCTGTCCGAGAATATTCTTGTAGGCCTCCCTGCGCTCCTTCTTCTGCTTGTCAGTGAGCTTCTTGGGGGCCTTGTCTTCTATCTTGTTGAGCTTGGCTACGTACACGCCCATTTCCGTCTTCACCGGCTCGGTGACGCCGCCGGGCTTCAGGCCTTCCAGCAGGCTGCCCACCTCGGCGGGGATGTAGGGCGAGTCTATCTTGTTGTAGCCGATGTCGGTCAGGTCAAAGGAGCCTGCGACAGCCTCGCTGACCTCCTTGACGCTCTTGCCTGCCTTGATGTCGGCGGCTGCCTTCTTGGCGGACTCCATGGCCTTTGATTCGGTGGAGTCGGTGTCGGAGACTATGAGCACGTCGGCGTTGTACACCTTGTAGGTGTCCATCAGCTCCTTGTCGGTCATATCCTCCGCCTTCTGCTGAGCCTGGGCGATGAGAGCGTTCCTGGACAGCTCCGACTTCACCGTGAGCTCGGAGATGGACTCCTTGGAGGACTGTACCAGCGAGTCTATGCTCATGCCGTTGTCCGTCAGGGTCCTGAGATAGTCCTTGTCCTTGCGGGGATCCAGCTTTTCCTGCGCCTTGGAGATCTCACCCATGATGGCGGTGCGGTTCACCTTCAGGTCCTCCACCACCTTTTCGTCGATGGCGGCCTTCAGCTCCTTTTTGGATATCCTGATACCCTTCTCTTCGGCTATCTGAATGTCCTTCTGGCTGTTGATAAGCTGGCTGACTATCATGCCCTTTATGTTGGCATACTGCAGAGGAGACTTGATGCCGTTGGCCGAAGCCATCTGATACATGGTCTGCCATTCGGAGTCAAACACGTTCCGATGGACCTCGTCACCGCCCACCGTCAGGATGACGTCCTTGGCGTTGCCGTTCTGCATGCTGCGGGGCCGCGCGCCGAACATATACAGCGAGCCTACCAAAAAGATCACAAGAATCACCCACAGTATCACCCGCAGGTGTGTGGCAAAATCTGTTCTGAGTCTGTAAATACCCATTTTTTCCTCGTCTAAAACTCTGTGTTATTGTTTGTTGAGCTGCATTCGTCTGATGACCGCATCGGCAAATTCCCGGGTCCCCACGGCAGAAGGATCGTTTCTGTCTTCCTTCATGTCGTAGGTGACGTCCTTGCCCTCCGCTATAACGTCGGCTATGGCTGTTTCGAGAGCGACCGCGGCATCATATTCCTTCAGATGTCTGAGCATCATCACGCCCGACAGCATCATGGCGGACGGATTGACCTTGTTCTGTCCCTTGTATTTGGGGGCGGACCCGTGAGTGGGCTCAAACAGAGCCACCTCGTCGCCTATATTGGCGCCGGGAGCTACGCCCAGGCCTCCCACGAGACCGGCGCACAGGTCGGACAGTATGTCCCCGTAGAGATTGGGCAGCACCAACACCTGATACAGCTCCGGCTTCTGGACCAGCTGCATGCACATATTGTCCACCAGTCTCTCGTTGTACACTATGCCCGCGGCCTTGCCGGCCTTGTCCGCCAGGGTGGCGTCGCCCTTCTCGGGCTCCAGCTCCGGCCACTCAAAGTCGGCTCCGTAGGCCTTGGCCACCTCGCGGCAGACCCTGTAAAACAGGCCGTCGGAAAACTTCATGATATTGGCCTTGGCCACGGCGGTCACGGTCTTCTTGCCGTTGGCTATGGCGTAGTCAAAGGCCATCTTTATCAGCCGGCGGGTCCCGGTGACGGATATGGGCTTGACGGATATGGCCGAGTCCTCGCGGATCCTGCCGCCGGACATTTTGATGATCTCCCTCACCTCGGGGGTGTTGATATCCCACTCCACGCCGGCATACAGGTCCTCGGTGTTTTCTCTGAATATGATCAGATCCACGTCGGTGTATTTGCTCCTGATGCCCTTATAATACTTGCAGGGGCGGACGCAGGCGTAGAGATCCAGCTCCTTTCTGAGAGCCACGTTGACGGATCTGAAGCCCTTGCCGATGGGAGTGGTGATAGGTCCCTTGATGCCCACCTTGTTGGCGCGGAGCGAATCCAGCACCGCAGGGGGAAGAGGCGTGCCGGCCGTGTCCATCACGTCTATCCCGGCTTCCTGAACGTCCCACTCGATATCCACGCCTGTGGCCTCGATGACCCTGCGGGTCGCCTCGCTGATCTCGGGCCCCGTGCCGTCGCCGGGGATAAGAGTGATCTTATATTTTGACATTATGTCCTCCGTATCGCATATCTAACATACTTTTATATTATACAATATATGAAAAAAAAAGGCAAACGGAGGGCCCCCCTACAGGTCTGTCAGGGTGGCCAGAACGGCCTGGGCGTATATGCGCGACAAAAAATCGTTGGGATGATTCACGTTGTTGCCGGTGGTGTGATAGTATTCCTTCCGCCGAAGCATGTATTCGTGGATCCCGGTCATGGGCGCCAGACCTATGCGCTCCCGCCCGGCGGTCCTGCGCAGCATGACGTCATAAAACAGGCTCTGATTGCCCCAGAAGCCCTTTACCCGCCTGTGAGGCAGCATGGTGGCTATAAGCAGGACCTCGCACTCGGGACAGAGGGCCTGCACCCGGTCCAGAGACCGGCAGGTCAGGTCCATGAATTCCTCCGGGCTTTTGGCGCCGTCGTTCATGCCGAAGGCATAGATGAGCAGGTCCGGCTCAAAAGGGGCCACCCTGTCGTCGATGTGCCGGCAGGCCCACTGCGAATCCTCTCCGTTCTCCGCCGTGTTCACCGTCTCTATCCGGCTGTTGCCGGAAAGCAGCCTCAGCTTTGCCGTGACCATATCGTACCAGGCCGGGGCGTAAGGGGGACAGCCCATCCACGAAGAAGAATTGCGCCCGGTGGTAATGGAGTCGCCAAAATACACTGCGCGGGCCGGTTCGCCGCCGAAGACCTTCCGGACAAACCTTCCGAGCCGGGGCTCCTTTTGGGGGACGGGCCCGGTCCAGGGGGCCGCCGGTCTGTAGGTGACGCCCGGCTGTCTGGAGAAAAACACGGGCTTTTCGGAATAGATGATGGCCTGCCGCCCCGGCACGTCGGCTTCGAAGCAGCTGCCCTCGGGCGCCGAAGCGGGATCCGGGTAATACTCCGCCAGGGGCATCTCGGGGATGCGGGAGCCCGGGCAGCGGACTATATTCCCGTCCCGGAGGACGTAATCCTTTCCCTCCGCATAGACCGTCTGCAGGTCCGGGGAGCGCACCTCGTATATCTCGGCGGCAGGCAGCATCAGGCGGGCCTCCTCCTCCCCTTCCATAAACATCACGGTCTCGTGGTATATCACCCCGGACTTCCATACGGGCAGCAGGGCCTTCTCAAGATCAAAGCGGTCATAGCGATAGTCTGTCATCTGTCAAATATCACCTTTATCACGGTCTGGGCGTAGATGCGGGCCAAAAAATCATTGGGATGGTTCACGTTGTTGCCGGTGGCGTGATAGTATTCCTTGCGGGTGAGCAGATACCGGTGGATGCTCGTCACAGGAGCCAGACCCACATGCTCCCTGCCCCTGACGTAGTCCTCCATGGCGGCCTCGTAGACGTCCTGATTGTTCCAGAAGCCCCGGGCCCTTTTGTGGGGGAGCATGGTGGAGACCAGCAAAATGTCGCAATCGGGACAGGCCGCCTGCACCTTTTGGACGGACAGGTCGGTGAGCCGGATGAATTCCTCCGCCGGCTTGGCGTGATCGTTCATGCCAAAGGCGTAAACGAGCAGGTCAGGCTTGCAGGCTATGACCCTTTCCTCAATATTGTCCACGGCCCACAGAGACTCCATGCCTCCCACCGCCGTATTCACGTATTTCACGTTTTTGTTGCCGGAAATGTCCTCCATCACCGAGCAGGACATGCGGCACCAGTTCTCCGCATTGGGGCTGCGGCCGTAGATGGAGGACGAATTGGCGCCCGTGGATATGGAGTCGCCGTAATATACCACCGTCACCGGCTCTCCCGAAAAGAGCTTGGTGAGAAAACGGTCAAATTTGGGCTGGCACCGGGGCACCGGCCCCTGCCATTTGGCGGCGGGCCTGTAGGTCACCGCTATCTGCCGCTCGATGAATTTCGGAGTCTCCGAAAAGCCCAGCAGAGGATGTCCCTCCACGGTGCTTTCAAAATAGGTGCCCGGCTCAGCAGAGGCGGGATCGGGATAATACTCCGCCAGGGACATCACGGGTATGGCGCTGCCCTCCGTGAGCGCCAGATCGCCGTCCTCGAGGGTGTAGTCCCTGCCCGGGACGAACACGGTCCGCAGATCCGAGGACCGCACCTCGTATATCTCGGCGGCAGGCAGGGCCAGAGACGCTCTCCGGTCGCCTTCCACAAACATCACCGTCTCGTGATAGATCACGCCGGAGGACCAAATGGGCAGCATATATTTTGCCCTGTCATATACGTTCAGACTGCAATTCATATCCCCTGTCTCCTTGTTGGTCTCATTTACCGCCAGGGCGCCGTAAACCCGCTTGCCCGCGGCGTATTCTCTCAGCTCCCGGGAGTCAAGAAGCCTGGTCCACAGAGCTCCGCGGCCCTGCCAGAGCCCGGTCCCCGGCAGGGGGACCCGCAGGGGGCTCCTTTCGACGGTGATGCCGTTCACCGAGCACGCCGTCTCCCTGCCCAGCAGCACCGCCACCATATCGCCCTTTGAGGGCCGGGCCCGGGTAAACAGTATGCGCCCCGAGTCGCCGCGGATATCCCAGTCCAGCAGGACGAAGGGCCCCGCCTTGGACAGGGTCAGGCTGTCGCCTCCCGATCTGTATTCCAGCATCGGACCGCCGCTGCCGCAGACTGCGGCCAGGGTCCTGACGCTCTCGGCGGACAGCTGCGCGGCCAGCAGGCACAGCAGCGCCGTCAATATCCATCTTTTTGCCATATCACACCTCTATCATATGGAAGCCGGGCTCCAGCTCCTTTTCGACGCCTTCAAAAACCGCCTCGCCGGTGACCCCCGGCGGCAGCTGTATCCACAGATATTTTTTGCCGTAGCGCCGGGCCCATCGCACGGACACGGTCCCCATGCAGGTATCCGCCGTCAGATGGCAGGACAGGAGAGCCTTGGGAAGGCACGGCCTGACATTCACCCTGCGCCATCCCGGCTCGGCGGGAGTCAGGCCGGCGATGCGGGAATACAGGACCAGCAGGGCGTTGCCGTGCATGGGATGGCTGTGGGAATTCATGCCCGGATCCTTTTTGAGCTCATATCTTTCCCACAGGGTAGTGGCCTCGTTCTGCAGCATATAGCCGAAGGAGGGGTAGTCTTCTCCCGTCAGGAAGCGCCAGGCGTCGTCCGCATAGCCGTATTCGCACAGCATCTCCATCAGCAGCGCGGTCAGCTGATTGCCGGTGGTGATCCTGTAATGTCTGTCTCTCAGATCCCGGACCATGATCCCGGCGGCCTCTGCCCGCCTGTCCGGAGGCGCTATGCCCAGAAACAGGGCCAGGGCCTGACTGCCCATGCTCCCCGTTCCGAACCGGGCCTCAGCCTCATTCCACCAGCGACGGCGCATGGCGTCGCCGATCAGGCGGGCGTTTTCGGCGTATTTGTCCCGGGGCAGACCCGTCCTGCGGGCCAGCTCCTCCAAAAGCAGACAGTTGTAAAGGGAAAAGCCGGTGGAGACCATCAGCCCGTCCGTGTGGACGTTGTGGGGGTCCTCTTCGCTCACGCAGGCGAAGGAGGGCCCGGCCCAGTCGCCATACCAGCTGTAATCGACTATGTAGTCCTCGCTGCGGGACAGCAGATAGTCCTCCCACCTGTCCAGATCGCCCATGACCTCCCGGACCAGCCGGTCGTTGCCCGAGTGCATAAGGGCTTCCCTTGCCGCCACTATAAAGGACGAGCAGACCGGGTCTGCCGGCAGACAGCCGTAATAATAGGGACAGCAGCAGGTGAACTGACCCTCCGGCCTCTGCTCATCGCGGATATCCCGGAGGATCTTGGGGAACAGCCTGCCCGTATCAATGGCGTAGGGAGACACTCTGAACCTGCCGGTGGCGTCATTCATCCAGCCCATACGCTCGTCCCGCTGGGGACAATCGGTCATGATGGAATGTATGTTGTTGGAGTCGGTCCTGATCAGGGCTTCCCACACGCTGTTTGCCACCGCGCTGCCGCACCGGAAGCGGGTGTCGTTCCTCGCGTCGGTGTGTATCTCCGCTGCCTCTATCCCGGAGCAGTCGTCAAGGCCCTCCACCGAGGCGTAGCGGAAGCCGTGATAGGTGAACAGGGGCTGCCACACCCCGAGGTCTCTTTCGTCGCCGGCGGCAACGTAAGTGTCCGTGGCGGCGGCTCCTCTCAGAGGCTCGGTAAAGAGGGTCCCGTCTTCGCAGAGCTCCTCGGCAAAACGGCAGATGATACGCTGCCCCGCCTTCAGGGGCGGCAGGGGTATCCTGAGGACGCCGGCTATGTTTTCCCCGAAGTCCAGCACGCATATCCCCTTTTGGGGGCGGGTGATATCCACAGGCCGAAGCAGTCTCACCGGGCGTATGGGCTCCAGTATATCCGGCCGCAGGACCCCGCCGGGGCCGTCGCAGGGCGTCACGGGCCCCCACTCCGGGAGGCGGGACGCGTCCCAGGTCTCTCCGCCGAATATGCCCGCATAAGTGATACTGCCGAAGGAATACTGCCAGGAAGAGTCGGTGACGAACAGGTCGCCGGAGCCGTCGGCATAAGACACCTCCAGCTGAGCCCACAGCATGACGGGCCCCATAAACTCTATGGGCCTGCCCCCCGTGGCCTCTCTGTTCAGATCGGTCATGTTGTCCCGCCAGCCCTCCGCCACCGTGATCTCTATACAGTTGGAGCCCTTGCGGAGACAGCCGGCAACAGGCTTCACGCTGTAATAGGCGGTCCGGGCGTAATTGCTGTGGGAGGGCTCCAGGACGGAGTCGTCGGGGGCGGCGCCATTGATGGTCACGTGATGATAGCCCAGGCCGCACACCCGGAGACAGGCGCAGGCGGGAGCGTCCCGCAGCTCTATGACCCTGCGAAAATGGACCGCCCTGCGCTCCGTGGGCTCGGGGATGCCGATCCAGTCAGCCCGGGGCTCGCAGCAGGCGCAGAGTATATTCCGCCGCAGGACAGAGACGCCGCCCGAGGGGCTCCATACCGTGAGCTCCACAGTCACCTCTTTTCCCGTCGGGAGAGGCTCGCCCGAATAGTCGGCCCACTGGTCCCGGGAATCCGTCCTGCCCGTGTCCCACAGGACCCTGCCGCCCTGCAGAGCCCGCATTTGATAGGCAGCCTGATAAGCCTCGTCTCCTTCCAGAGACCAGGACAAGCGGGGCCGGCGGCTGTCGGTCAGACAATATCTTATGTCATCCCGGGTCCGTCCTCCGCACAGGAACAGATCCTTTATCCGCAGCATGCTTTTCTCCTGCATTTTTCAATGGTGCCGCCCAGGACCACGGTGCCGCCGCTGTCATACAGCACCAGCTTTTGCCCCGGAGAGGTCACAAAGAACTCTTTTGCAAAACGCACCGTCATCCCCTGCTCCGACACGCTCTCTATCCGGCAGGGCTTCGGCGAGCCGGTGGAGCGTATCTTGCCCAGCAGCTCTTCTCCCGCCTTTGCCCAGCGGGGCTCCAGCACGTTGACCCCGGAGATCTCCAGAGTATCCGTGAGACCCTCCTCATATTCGCCCAGCACCACGGTGTTGGACGCCGGATCCGTCTCCACCACGTAGAGGGGAGAGGTGTGGGGTATCCCCAGCCCCTTTCTCTGGCCTATGGTGTAGTTTTCTATGCCGGTATGGGAGCCCAGGACCCTGCCGGAGGTGTCTGTGACCGGGCCGGGCCTTTCTTTTCCTATGACTGCCCTGTAGCCCTCCCGGCCGGCAAAGCACAGGTCCATGGACTCGCCGCTCACTCTCTCCCGCAGCCCCGCCTCGGCCAGCAGGGCCCGGGCCTCATCCTTGGTGCGCTCCGCCAGAGGAAAATGCAGATAGGGCAGACGGTCCTTTTTGACGCCGTAGAGAAAATAGCTCTGATCCTTTTTGGCGTTGCCGGCCGCAGCCAGATGGCCCTCGCCTCCCTCGCAATAAGCCCGGGCGTAGTGGCCGGTGGCAAAATGGACGGCGCCCAGGGTGCTCCGGGCGTAGTCCCACAAAAAGCCGAACTTCACCCAGGCGTTGCACTCGGCGCAGGGACAGGGAGTTCTGCCCAGAGAATATTCTCTGCGGAAAGGCTCGGTGACCCTTTGGCGGAACACCTCCGACACGTCGACGTAATGATGCTCTATACCCAGGGCCCGGGCCAGCTCCGCTGCCTCGGGAACGGGGCTTGCTCCTCCCTCCGCCCTGGGGACGGGAAAGGTGAGCCCCACCACCTCCCAGCCTTCCCGCAAAAGCAAGAGAGCGGCGGCACTGCTGTCCGTCCCGCCGCTCATGAGCAATACTATTTTTTCCGCCATCAGCTTTCCAGCGCGTATTTTTTGCCGTCCACCCACAGAGTCACAAAATGGCGGGCGTGTTTGATGCGGCGGTATGCTTCCGCGGCAAAGGACACGGTATAAAAGGGCACGGCGATCACCGCGGCTCCGCCGGATACGGAGTCGGAAAGCTGTTCGTCGGTCACCACCTCCGCAGCCTTTACGGCGCCGAGATAGTCGGCCCTGGCCGCGCTGTCCGCCCCGGATAAATCAATGACCAGCAGAGCCTTGTGATCCCGGCTGCATTTTTCCATAGCAGCCTCGAGCACGTCTCTGCCGGTCATGATCATCACGTCATTGCTGGAAGTCAATACTTCACGGGACATTTTGGGTACTCTCCTTCGGCCGGGTTTGATATTTGCGGCCAACCGTATTATAATAGTCTGTGGAACGTTTCCTTATTTATATTTTATCACATATCACGGGGTTTGCAGCAGATTTTATGAAAAACGCGAAAAAAGAGGAGGCCCTGCGGGGGCTCTACGTGATCACCGACGAGACCCTGCGGCCCGGCAGGACCCACGCGCAGATAGCTGAAGCGGCTCTGAAGGGGGGAGCCCGCATCATCCAGCTCAGAGACAAGAACTGCTCCGACAGGCACTTTTACCGGGCGGCCCTGGAGATACGGCGGCTGACCCGGGAATACGGAGCCCTGTTTCTCATCAACGACAGGATACACATAGCCCTGGCGGCGGAGGCGGACGGGGTAAACTGCGGGCAGACCGACCTGCCCTGCCCGGTCATCAGAAAGCTGCTGGGACCGGACGCCGTGATAGGCATTTCCTGCTCCTCCGCGGAGGAAGCCGCGGCAGCCGAAAAGGACGGCGCCGACTATATAGGCTTTGGCGCCATATTCCCCACCCGGACCAAGACCGATTATGACAGAGAGACAGGTCCCGCCCTGATAAGGGAGGTCAAGAGGCGCGTCTCCATCCCCGTGGCCGCCATAGCGGGCATCAACCGGGACAACATAGGCCTGGTGGCGGCAGCCGAAATGGCCTGCGTGGTATCGGCGGTGGTGTGCGCCGAAGATATGACCCGGGCCACGGCGGAGCTGATCGCGGCCTTTGAGGGCGGCAGATAAGCCGCCAAAAGACGGCCCTCCCGCCGGAAATATTCGGCGGGAGGGCTGTCACCTTGAGGCCCAGAATACCTGCGCGTTTTACGATCCGTAGTCAGGCTCATGGGACGTGTCGGTATCGAAGTCCCAGGCTTTGTCAAACAAAATGATCCCGGCCTTGCCGTCAGACCATATTATCGAAGCCCTCATCTTTTGGGACTTGGCATAATCATCACTCTCACCGGGGCCGAATGACAACGACCGCAGGTTTTTCTCACAGTCTTTGCGGGTCAGCTTTATCCGCCAATGAGTGATCCTGCCATTCGATCCGTCACGCTCATCATTCGTGTATTTGATGCGGACGATATTATCCGTCAGCATTCGGGCCGATCCGATGTCATAACGAAACTCATCATAATCTATGAAAGCCTTGGGATATACGTCCGCAACGACGCTGCTTTTGCCTGCGGAGATATAATACACGCCTTTGTCGGTAACAAGAGCGATATGCCGCCCTGTCCTTTGGGCATTCATTTTTACTCACCCTCCGGTCAGTCAAATATCTTTACTTTGCCCTTAAAGTCTCCGCCGGTCACGGTAAAGCTCTTCACGGCCCCCACGGAAATGGGTTCCATAAAGCCCGAGAAGGTATTGCCTTCTATATAGGCCCTGCCGCCGCCCTCCGGAGTACGGTCGCTTATAATTATCGCCCACGGGGTCCGGGAGTTTTTAAAAACGTTGCCGGTGACGGATACGGAGTATCCCCGCCAAGATTCGATCTTAACGGCATAGTAGGGCATATCCTGGCTTTTCGCGCGCGAAATAAACTCAAAGGTATTGTCGGCCACAGTTATGGTTTTCTCCGGATATTCGCTGCTGCCGCCGGTTTTTCCTAACTCAAGCGAAGCATTGACGAGGCGGTTGTTCCGAAAGACCAGGTTTTGGACCGCAGGGAATATCACAATACCTGACATGCCTCCGTCATCGCAGTCAAAAACACACCCCTCTATGATCAGCTCCGACTCCCGGGCTGCTGCGGCGGAGTAATCGGTCGCCAAATGGCATCTGCCAATTTTCACCGGCTTGTTGGCAAACTGCGAGCGGCACCCGGTGAACCTGACGCTGCCCGTATAATTCTGTCCGGCAAAATAATTCCGGGAGCAGTCCACAGCCTCGCAGTCCTCCGCCGTGTAAGTTCCCGAGCCGACAAACCCTATTCCGGCTCCCATCCGGCAATTGTCGGCCTGACAGTTTTTGACGGTGATATCATCGCAGCAGACGCAGGAAATGCCGTCATTTTCGGCCTTATGGACCGCGCAGCCCGTGACAGAGCCGTTTTTCAGGGTGACGAAGCTGCCGGCGTTGTCCCCGGCGGACAATACGTCTTTTTTGCTGCCCTCTAATGCGTTTTGGTCCCAGCCCGTCAGGATGATACCGGTACCGCAATTCTCTACGCGGCAGTTTTCTATAGCAATATTGCGGCTGTATTCTATATGGATGCCTGCCCCTGAGCCGTAGCTCGTATTATCGCAATCCGCAGAGCAGCCCGCTATGCGGACGCCGTCGTTCAGATATGCGTCCGACCTGATATCCGTGAGGTCAAATTTTCTGAGGATGCCGTCCCGCAGTCTGCCCGCATAAGAGATATAGGCAATGCGCATACCCACCGTATTTACGTTCTCGATAGTCAGGTTTTTCACCGAAAGGCCCGCTACCGCGGCGATGAATCTCGGCTTGCCCGAGACAAAGGACAGGTCGGAGATGGTCACGTCGCTGCACATTTCGGGAGGCGCTCCTTTTGACACGATCTTGCCGGCCACTTCAAACACATACCTCGAGGGCGCTCCGGGGAATACGAGAGGAGCGCCAAACACTCCTTCTGTTTTTTCATACTCGCCCACCACCAGCACGGTGCCCGCTTCGCCCTTGATCACCGTATCCGACGGCACCCGCACCGGACCGGATATCCGGTAGGTCCCCCGGGGTATCAGGACTCTGCGCCGCTCCTTGAGTAAGTCCTGCAGAGCCTGAGTGATGTCGTCGCCCTCGCTGCAGGCAAGAGTGGCAAAGGGCGGTTCCTTCGGTGAATTGCCGGAAGCGGAGCGCAAGAGCCCGGCAGCCTTTGCCGCGTCGCATCCGGACTGCCATATACAGACGCCCAGTAGCAGCGCCGGGACACACAACCACGCGATCCATTTCTTTTTCATTGGTTTCCTCCGATACCTCAGACCATGCCAAACACGACCACGAAGGCCCGGCTGTGCCTGTTCACGCTGCCCTTCGGGGTCGAAAGAGATCTCTTGATGTCTTTATTATACCATAGCCTCCCATGTGTGTCAAAGATCCTGTCACAAAAAAACAGGGCTCCGGGGAGCCCTGCCCGGTGATCAGGAGGCTGCTGGGGCCGGACGCCGTCATAGGCATCTCCTGCTCCTCCGCGGAGGAAGCCGCGGCAGCCGAGAAGGACGGCGCCGACTATATAGGCTTTGGCGCCATATTCCCCACCCGGACCAAAACCGATTACGACAGAGAGACGGGCCCCGCCCTGATCAGGGAGGTCAAGAGGCGCGTCTCCATCCCCGTGGCCGCCATAGCGGGCATCAACCGGGACAACATAGGCCTGGTGGCGGCAGCCGGGTAGCGTCCAGAATCTTGTGTAAACATTAATCGAGCTGGTACTTGAAAAAGGCTCCACATTTCTGTAAGATATAAATATCCAAAACCAAACCTACAGAGAGAGGAGCCTTCATGGATAATTATACCACACCGGCAGAAAACAGTCCAGCAAAGATATCCGGTTCGCTGGAAGAACTTTTCCTGGCTTTTATCGAAAAAAGCCTTAACAAGCTGCTTGAGGCAGAATTCGAATCCGTAATGGGCTATAGCAAGAACAACGCCTCCGAACGAGAAAGCCTTAATACGGACAACTACAGAAACGGCAGTTATCTGCGTGACTTGTTTACAACCTATGGGAGCCTGAAAGTCCGTATTCCGAGAGACCGTAACGGCCGGTATAAACAAAAGCTCATCCCGCCCTGGTGCAGGCGGACAGACAGGCTCGAGGCGCTTATCCTGAAGATGTATTCTATGGGAATAACCTATAGCGAGATCTCGGAGCTGCTTGGTGAATACTTTGGCAACGGATATTCAAAGAGCGTGATCTCAAATATCACCTGCGCAGTGACCGGGCTGATAGACGAATTTAAAAACAGGCGCCTCGCCAGCCGTTATATAGCCATCTATGCAGACGCGACCTGGCTGAATCTCAGGCGTGACAGAGTAGATAAAGAAGCGCTGCATGCCCTGGTAGGCATAACCGATGAAGGCAGAAAAGAGATACTCTCATACGCTATATATCCCAACGAATCTGCCTTTAATTACGAGCATATGCTTAAAGATATAAAAGACAGAGGCGTAGAGCAGGTGCTGCTTTTTGTGTCTGACGGACTGAAAGGCCTGGGCGATGCTTGCAAGAAGGTTTATCCCGAGGCAAAGTTTCAGCGCTGCTGGGTCCATCTGATGAGAAATGCCGAATACTTGGTAAGGAAATCGGATCGCACGGCTGTTCTCGATATGCTGAAGAGGGTATATCGCCAGACAGATGCCTTGTCTGCGGAGGATGCCCTTAACGCCGTAATAGAGAAGTACGGGAAGTCCTACAGGAAACTCGTTACATTGTTTGAGAACAGAGACGATCTTTTTAGCCTGTACGCTTTTCCGGAGCCCATAAGGCGCTGTATATACTCTACTAATGTAGTGGAAAACATACACCGGCAATTAAAACGGA
>JAFZNQ010000107.1 GCA_017552965.1 Abditibacteriota bacterium
ACCCCAAAAAATCTGCGATTTTTCGGGGACCCCGAAATTTGGGCCGAGATGACGCGGGGCTTTTGCTGTTCTCCGCCGAGTGGCCCCCCCAATGCCCGCGGCATCGGTGCCCCCACAGATCTCCAACGCCCTCACTTAGTTTAGGGCGCCGGGATGACGGCGGAGAGCCGGGATGACGCGGGGTGTGATGCCCGGAGGTCGGAGAAGGGGAGCAGTATGCTATAATGATACTGTATCTCATATTACCGACGGGGGGAGGAACACATGACAAGGAATATCATCATATTGGCGGCGGTCCTGGCGCTGCTGGGGGCGTGCGGGTCCCTGGGGGCCTGGCAGCTGACTATCCCTGACACCCACAAGGTGTGTGTGCCTGTGAAGGGCGGGGCGGTGTATGACAGCGCGTCGCCTTATGACCGATATGAGTGGAAATACCCCGTGAGCCTGGATCTGCCCTTTGTGATCGTCATGTCCGGGGACGCCGGGGGCACCCTCATCTATTCCCGGGACCGGCTGCGGTATGCGGCCGTGACCCTGACCCATTCGGAGGGCCGGTTTACCCTGGACTTTGACATGGCCGACTTTGCGCAAAAGCGTTTCTCGGGTAGCTGGGAAGATGGCGCGGCCCTGTATACCGGCGTGTTCCGGGCCTCGTTGCCCGCCGACCTGCCCCGGCATCCGGAGTGGACGGACGGGGTGCGGATGGTGGTCTTTGACTTTGGCGCGCCCATCTCAGCCTACGAGACTCTGGCCCGGGAAGTGGACCCGGCCTCGGTGGTCATATATTACCCGGACTGGCGCCGGGACCCCTACGACGTCAACTATCCCGACTACACCATGAGCGACAGGGCCGCCGACAGGATCCGGCAGCTGAAGGCCCTGGGCTACCGCATCATGCTCCACGTCAATATATTCGGCGTGGGCTACGGTCATCCTCTCTACAAACGATTTGCGCCCCTGCAGCTGCGCAGCCGGCAGACCGGCGAGCTGCAGGCCTGGACTCTGTCCGAGGACCCCATAGGGTATATGAACGTGGCCTCGGAGGAGTGGCAGAGCTTTTTCACCGACTGCCTGAAGAAGATATACGCCGATTACGCTCCGGACGCGGTCTATCTGGACCAGGCCTACTACACCGACCCGGACTCGGACCCCGGGGACTGCGAGCTCATGCGGGGCGCCGAGGCTTTGCTCCGCCGTATCCGCCGGGAGCTGCCGGGGCTGGCTCTGGGCGGGGAGGGGACCAACGGCGTGGTGTCTCCCTGGCTGAAGTTCGGCTCCCTGATACCTCTGGGCATCCATCACGGCTCCCACTACGGCGACCCCCGGCTCATAGACGCGGCGGCGCCGGTGACGGCCCGGGGGCTGGGCAAGACAGACCGCTTCATGTGGCACAACAGCATCCCCTGGATATTGGAGCAATACGGCAGCTTCATGGCCTTTTATGACACCCAGCCTGTGTGGCCCGCCATATCCATGGAGCCGGAGGTGGACCTGGGGTCGGCTCCGGCCCGCTACAGCATTGCCCTGGCCAAGGCGGGAGATGACGTCCGCCATTCCCGGAGCGGAGACGGGGTGATGACCACCTCCGTCAAGGGCAAGACCCTTTCACTGTGGAGCCACAGGGCCCGGCCCGTCTATAAGGGGAAAAAGCTGGAGAAGGACGTGTATTACTACAGCGGCGGCCCTCTGTGGCCCGGGGCAAAATACAAGCGGCCCGTATATCTGTGCGAGCTGCCCAAGCGGGTGGGCATAGAGAATGGCGGCAGCCGGACGCTGGAAAAACGGGAGGGCTTCGAGGACGACGCCCGGATGTCCGGCGCGGCGGTGATACCCGACGGGGCCGGCTATCTGGTGCAGCTGCCCTATGAAGGCAACGAAAGGCCGGCGGGCTCGGCGGCGCTGGAATTTGAGGTCGAGCTGCCCGGGGACGCCTATGAGCTGATGACCTGGTTTGACTTCGGCGCGCCGGGGCTGGCGGACAAGTCCGACGGCTTCGAGGCCCGGGTGACCGCCGTCTGCGGAAAAGAGACCCTGGAGCAAAAGGTATATTGCCGGGAGAAGACCTCTTTTAACATGGACCTGTCGCCCTTTGCCGGGAAGCGGGTGACCCTGACCATCACCCTGTCCCCCGGGGAGACCGTGAGTTATGACTTTGTCAGGATAGAGACCCCCGGCGTCATCCGGCGGCTGTGAAAGGCCCCCGGGCGGGATAAAACACTTCTCATCATCCCGGGCCTGTCCCGTTCAAACACAACGTCACTTCGGCGGTGAGGGCTCCTCAGCCAACCCCGCGTCATCCCGGCTCTGTCCCGTTCAATTACAACGTCATCTCGGCGCCTCCGCAGGAGGCGGTAAGAGATCCCCTGTAATAGAACCGCGAGCCACGGCCATGCACAGACCCAACGGGACAGGGTAAAGCGCTCTCCCGCACTTCTCGTCTGCCCCGCGATACGGCCCCTCCCACCAGCCCTCTCCGTCTGCGACGGAGCAAGGAACGGGCTGACGGGCCACACCGCACCACCCCACGAATACTTTTATTCGCGGGGACCCCGGTAAGATCTCTTACCCCAAATCGCGTAATGCTGACGCATTACATAAGTTGCGATTTGGGCCGAGATGACGCGGGGTCGTGCGTCCGCCGAGATGACGCGGGGTTTCACAGCTCCTGCCAACGCACGTCACCCTGATCTATGCTATAATGAAGATGTATTACGGATACACCGAGGTAAGACAATGAACAAATTTCTCACCATAGCCATCATCATCTGCGCCGCCGCCATAGCGGCGTCGGTGTGGCTCCCGGGCTATCTGAGCAAAGGCGGCACGGAGGACGGCGCCGGCATGGGGCCGTCGGACGGGCCTGTCGTCATAGACGGCCGGGGTGAGGTCCTCAGCTACATTCAGGGGGACCGGTCCGGGAAGGCGGGCGAAAGCATGAGGGACTTTGCTGCGAAAGGAATTGTGAGCGGCAGAGTGACCGAACGGCCCAGTGAGCCGCGGGTCAGCCCCGAGGAGGCCAAAAAGATAGCCGCCGCTCAGCAGGCAGCTCAGCATCTGAGTATAGGCATCAGTAAACTGGAGTCTCTGTGCGTGCCCGCCGGCACCGGCAAGGAGGCCAAGACAAAGCTGGCCACAGACATAGTGAAAAACAGCGGCATGTATATCTCCAATTGCAACATCAACGGCTCGAAGCACAGGAGGATCCCCGAAGACCCGTCGAAGACCGTCACCCTGGGCGCGTATCCCCAGAACGGGCAGGAGCCCGAGCCCATAGAATGGCTCGTGGTGGCCGTGTCGGGCCGCGATCTGTATGTGGTCAGCAAATACGTGCTGGAGCGCCGGGCGTTTGACGAAACGGACCGGAATGCGGCGTGGAAGGACTGCTCCCTGCGAAAATGGCTGAACGGCGAGTTTTTTGACACCGCCTTTTCCGCGGAGGACAAAAAGAGGATCCTCACCGCCGAGGTCACCAGCTTTGACGAGGACATCACCGGACGCCGGCCACCCTACAAAACCGCAGTCACCGAGGACAGGGTCTTCATCCCCTGCGTGTTTGAGCACGAGTACTTTTTCTACAAGGACAGGACCTGCATGCCTACGAAGCGCGCCAGGGACGCTGGGGTATCCACCCGGGACAACGACATCCTCTACTGCTATTGGTGGCTGCGGGGAGGCGGCCCCGGCGCGGGCTGTATGAATATAGTCCAGAGCAGACACTGGGACGCCGACGCGGATTATATGGGCGTGCGCCCCGCCATGTGGATCAGAAAATAGACGCAGGAGAATGCGCCTTGCGCAGGCGCGGCAGCGCCCGCGCAAGGCATAATAATACTGTGCGGCGGCAGGGCTGCGCGCCAGCCGCCGCACCCCTGCCGGGCCGTCTTCCGTGTGCGGTGCCTCTCTCCGCCGTCATCCCGGGCCTGTCCCGTTCAAACACAACGTCACTTCGGCGGTGAGGGCGTTCTGCCCTCACCGGTAAGAAGTCCCCTGTAATAGAACCGCGAGCCACGGCTAAGGACAGACACAACGGGACAGGGGAGAACGCTTTTTGCACACGCCAATACCCCGCGTCATCTCTGCGCAAACGGCATAAAATGCCCTCCCTCGTCATCTCGGCGCAAAACGCATCTGTCAAACGCTCTGCGTTTGGCGTTTTGCGGGAAGAGATCTCTGGAGGGGCCTATTTGCCCTTTCCTTACTCTGCCAAGGGCAGAGAGGGCAAATGGGAGGA
>JAFZNQ010000108.1 GCA_017552965.1 Abditibacteriota bacterium
AACGGCAACGTATCAAACGCGGATGCGTTTGGCCGTTTTGGGGAAGGGATCGGGGTCCCCGGCGAAAAAGGTTTCGCCGGGGTGTAATTCGGGCGGGACCCGTTTGCCCGTTCATTGCTCCGGCAGAGCCGGAGAGGGCAAATGGGGAGGACCCGGCTGAAGCAGATACGAAAGAAGCATAAGAGCGCTTTTGTTCTTGTCCCGTTGAGCTTGTCCGTGACCCGGGCTCGCGGTTCGTTCGGAGGGGACTTCTTACCGGTGAGCGCCCGATGGGCCCTCACCGCCGAAATGACGTGTGTATTGAACGGGACCACAGCAATAGCTGCGGCGGAAATGGCGCAACCCCGCGTCATCTCGGCGGTGAGGGCAGAATGCCTTCACCGGTAAGAGATCTACGGGGGCACCGATGCCGCAGGCATTGGGGGGGCCGTATCGCGGGGCGATGAAGAGCTTTCATAGAAGGGCCACTCGGCGGAGAAGGAGATGATGAGGGGTGATTTCTTTACTTTTGCGCCGACGGCGCAGGGCAGCATCTTTACTTTTCGGCTGTCATGTGCTACAATAAGTAAAGACGATCGGAGGCAACATGATGATAGACTACACCGGACTTGACCATCGGCTGAGAGAGCGTGGGCTCACCCGCTCCCGCCTTACCGCGCTGCTGGGCATATCCTCCCGGACCATAGCAAAGATCGGTCGGGGGGAAAAGCTGTCGCGCAGGGTCACGGACAAGCTGTGCCTGTTTTTCGCCTGCGCGCCGGAGGAGCTGTGCCGCAGCATCTCGGACAACCCTATACTGCAGACCCTGCGGGACGAAAAAGAAGCGAAGATATCCGGAGGCCTTTATCACGAGCTGCAGGTGAGGCTCACCTACAATTCCAACCACATAGAGGGCAGCAGGCTGACAGAACAGCAGACCCGGATGATATTTGAGACCCGCACCGTTGACGGGACCGGCATCTCCGTGGGCGATATTGCCGACACGTCCAATCACTTCCGCGCCGTGGACCGGGTGATCGACCGGGCGGAGGACACTCTGTCGGAGGAGCTTATCAAAGAGCTGCACTTCATCCTCAAAAACGGCGCCCCGGGGTCGGACAGATTTCCGCCGGGCGAATACAAGGCTCTCCCCAATCTGGTGGGCGGCAGAAAAACGGCCGGACCGGCAGAAGTGCCGGGCCGTATGGCTGCCCTCCTCGAGGCCTACAACCATCGGGACACGGTCACCATAGAAGACGTGATAGCCTTTCATGCGGACCTGGAATGCATCCACCCCTTTCAGGACGGCAACGGAAGAGTGGGACGGCTGATCGCCCTGAAGGAATGCCTGCGTTGGGGCATCGTCCCCTTTATCATAGAAGACGCCAAAAAGTCGTACTACTACCGGGGGCTGGCAAAATGGCCCGATGAAAAAGGATGGCTCCTGGACACCTGCCTGGACGGCCAGGACACCTTCAAAAGACTGCTCGCTCTGTTTGAGAATTAAGATGACGAGGGAAGTGCATCCTTGTCATCCCGGCGGAACCGGCGCCCGGCGGTCAAGTCAGAACGTCATCTCGGCGACCTGAACGAAGTGAAGGCACTCTCGGGGTCCCCGCAAAATCGCAGATTTTGTGGGGTGAGGTTCGAGATCTCCTGTAATGGAAGGACAGACCCGGGCAACACATCAGGCCCACCGCCGGAGAGGGCTGGCGGGGGGCCGTATCGCGGGGCTTGAGGAGAAGTGTAGTCGAGCGTTTTTCTGTCCCGTTGAGCATGTCCGTGACCCGGGCTCGCGGTTCGTTTGCAGGGGATCTCTTACCGCCTCTTGCAGAGGCGCCGAAATGACGTGTGTATTGAACGGGACCATAGCAATAGCTGCGGCCGTTGGGGGCCACTCGGCGGAGAAGGAAAATGTACCGTCATCCCGTCGGAACCGGCGCCCGGCGGTCAAGTCAGAACGTCATCTCGGCGGTTGAGCGTATGCGAAACCGGCAAGAGATCTCCTGTAATGGAAGGACAGACCCGGGCAACACATCAGGCCCACCGCCGGAGAGGGCCGTTGGGGGGGCCGTATCGCGGGGCAGAGGAAAAACTCTCCGCCGTCATCCCGGCGGAAGCTCCCGTTTGTTTTCTCCGGTCTTTCATGCTATAATATATTTGCCGATAAGTATTAGCGGCCGGTAATTATCATTGATCACCAAGGCTGCGCAGACTCTTTCTGCGCAGCTTGTCTGTTGTGGGTTTCCCGACCGTGTACGGCGCGGAGCAAGACCCGGAGGTATGATGACTATGAAATACGTTCACACAGGAGTATTCACGGGCGAGCGCGCCCTGTTTATGGCCCGGGACTGCCTGATAAAGGACAGCGTCTTCGAGGACGGCGAGTCGCCCCTGAAGCACAGCCGGGACATCGCGGTGGAGGGCACCCGGTTCCGATGGAAGTATCCCCTGTGGTACAGTGAAAACGTCACTGTCACCGGCTGCACCTTCTTTGAGATGGCCCGGGCCGGCATATGGTACACCAACAATATCAGCATGTCGGACACCGAATACTTCGCCCCCAAGGGCTTTCGCCGCTGCGACGGCGTGACCATCACCGACACGGCTTTTCCCAATGCTGCCGAGACCCTGTGGCAGTGCAAAAACGTCAGGCTGAACCGCGTGACCGCCCGGGGCGATTATCTGGCCATGAACTGCGAGAACATGGAGATAGACGGCCTGGACCTGGAGGGCAATTACAGCTTTGACGGAGGGAAGAATATCACCATCCGCAACTCCAGGCTCATGAGCAAGGACGCCTTTTGGAACAGTGAGAATATCACTGCCGTGAACTGCGTCATCAACGGCGAGTATCTGGGCTGGAATTCCAAAAACCTGACCCTCATCGATTGCTCCGTGGAGAGCCTGCAGGGCCTGTGCTTCTGCGAAAATCTGACCCTTTCGGGCTGCGTTCTGAAGGACACCACTCTCGCCTTTGAATACTCCACGGTGGACGCCGACATCACCGGGACGGTGGACAGCGTGAAGAATCCCCTGGGCGGCGTCATCAGGGCAGATGGCATCGGCGAGCTGATACTCGAAAAGGACAGAGTGGACCCGGAGAAGACCCGGATCATCATAAAAAGTGAGTGATATGACATACGATTTTGACACGATCACAGACAGACGGGGCACCGATTCCCTCAAGTGGAACGCGGCGGAGGGAGAGCTGCCCATGTGGGTGGCGGACATGGATTTTAAAACGGCGCCCGAGGTGACGGCAGCCATACTGCGGCGGGCGGAGCACGGCGTCTACGGCTATTCCCTTATCCCCGGCGAGTGGTATGACGCCTATATAGAATGGTGGAAGACCCGCCACGGAGTGGAATACGGGAAAAACGAGCTCCTCTTTGCCACCGGGGTCATCCCCATCATCGCCAGCTGTATCCGCAAGCTGACCACTCCGGCGGAAAACGTGCTCATCATGACTCCCGTGTACAACGCGTTTTTCAACATAGTCCGCAACAACGGCCGACACCTGCAGGAATTTGCTCTCGATTACAGTCACGGCGAATACTCCATTGATTTTGACCGGCTGGCAAAAGCCCTGGCAGACCCCCAGACGACCCTGATGCTGCTCTGCAACCCCCACAATCCCATCGGCAGGATATGGGGCAGCAAGACCCTGGCCCGTATAGGCGAGCTGGCAGCGGACCACGGAGTGACGGTGATCTCCGACGAGATACACTGCGACATCACCGACCCCGGCCGCTGCTACGTGCCCTTTGCCTCAGTGTCGGAGACCTGCAGAAACAACTGCGTGGTGTGCATGTCGCCCACCAAGGCCTTCAATCTGGCCGGGCTCCACACCGCCGCGGCTGCCGTGCCGGACCCGCGGCTCCGCCACAAGGTCGCAAGGGCACTTTGGGACGACGAAGTGTCGGAGCCCAACACCTTTGCCGTGCCCGCTGCCGTGGCCGCCTTCCGCCACGGCGGCCCCTGGCTGGACCAGCTGAGGCAGTATCTCTATGACAACAAACAGCTGGCGGCCTCCTTTGTCGCCCGGGAGCTGCCGGAGATAAGGCTCATATCCTCCGAAGCCACCTATCTGCTGTGGCTGGACTGCACGTCTCTGGGCAAGACCTCCCGGGAGCTCTATGACCACGTCCGCAGGACCACGGGCCTCTTTTTGGTGGCCGGCTCTGTTTACGGCAGCCCCGAAGGCTTTTTGCGCATGAACATAGCCTGCCCGAGGACCATGCTGACGGACGGACTGGAGAGGCTGAAAAAGGCCATCCTGATGCTCTGACGGCTACCGGCCGTGACCACGGCTCGCGGTTCTATCGGAAAGTGTTGTCGGCTTGCGTTTTTCTCCGATCGGGGGCATGGTTTTCCTCCTGCAAAGCCTGTAGCTTTGCAGGAGGAAAACTCATTTGTCATCCCGGCCCAAATCGCAATATGTGTAATGCGTCAGCATTACGCGATTTGGGGGAAGGGACCTCCGGAGGGGCCCGCCAGCCCTTTCATTACTCTGCCTATGGCAGAGAGGGCTGGTGGGAGGGGCCGGTGATGCAGTGACGCAGAAAGAAAAATAAGCATGAAAAAACAAATGCCGCTTAACGAGTCTAAAATATTATACAGCAAAAAGGAGCTGAGCGCATGTATATCTATATCACCACCAACAAGTACAACAACGTGTTATATATCGGGGTCACAAATGACCTGCTCCGCAGAATGTACGAACATAAGAGCGGTCTTATAGAGGGGTTTTCCAGGAAATACAAAGCGACCAAGCTGGTGTATTACAAGGAGATACAGGACGAAGAGGCGGCTATCCTTTACGAAAAACGCCTGAAGAAATACGGTCGCAACGACAAATTCAAGCTCATCAAACAAGACAATCCCGAGATGAAAGACCTGTCCGAGGATTGGGACTTCGGGGAATTGGGCGTGCCATTAGAATACACTCATTTTACAGCCAAAAAGTAGCCCCGGCATCCGGTGGAGCCGGCGTGAGATGAGGAAGCGTTCCATGTTGCATCGATCCTTTTCTGCAACACCGGCCCCTCCCATCTGCCGCCTCCGGCAAAGCCGGAGTAATGAATGCGGCAGACGGGCCCCGCCGGAGGTCCCTTCCCGGAAATGGCCAAACGCCAAGGCGTTTGATCTGTTGCCATTTCCGCCGGGATGACAAAGAGTTTTCCTCCTGCAAAGCTACAGGCTTTGCAGGAGGAAAACCATGCCCCCGATCGGAGAAAAACGCCCGCGCCGTATGGCCCCCCCAATGCCTTGCGGCATCGGTGCCCCCGCAAACCACCCCAAAAAATCTGCGATTTTTCGGGGACCCCGGGATCTCTTACCGCCAAGCCCGACGGCTTGTCGACGAGATGACGCGGGGTCATGGCTTGTCGCCGGGATGACGCGGGGTCGTGGCGCAGGCGCCGAAATGACGTGTGTATTGAACGGGACCATAGCAAATGCCCCGGCAGGCGCAGCGCCTGCCGGGGCATCATATGCCGTGTTTAGAGCCTTTCGCTCTTGTAAACGTCCAGGAAATACTTGTAGGTGTCCACCTTCAGCTCGCCGCAGGCGGCTTCGTCAACAGCGATATACGCGTTGTTGTGGTTCTGCAGGGCGGAGATGGTCCACTTGCTGCTGACTCCGCCTTCGACACAGTGGGCCAGGGCCCGGGCCTTGCTGTGGCCGTTGATCAAGAGCAGCACTTCCCTGGAATCGGTGACCGTGGCCACGCCTACGCTGAGGGCTCTGGAGGGCACCTTGTCGGGATCGTTGTTGAAAAACCGGGAGTTCACTATCTTGGTGTCCTCGGTCAGGTCCCGGACGCCGGTGCGGGAATTGAGGGAGGTGTAGGGCTCGTTGAAGGCGATGTGTCCGTCCACGCCGCTGCCGCCCATAAAGAGATCTATGCCGCCGAAGAAGGCGATCTTTTCTTCATATCGGGCGCACTCGGCCTCCAGATCGTCGGCCATGCCGTTGAGGATGTTGATATTGCCTTCCGGAATGTCTATGTGGTTGAAGAAGTTGTCGTGCATAAAGAACCAGTAGCTTTCACGGTGAGTTCTGGGCAGTCCCACGTATTCGTCCATGTTGAAGGTGACCACGTTCTTAAAGGACACCTTGCCCTCTTTGTTGGCCTTGATGAGCTTCTTGTAAACGCCCAGAGGGGAGGAGCCGGTGGGGAGGCCCAGCACGAAGGGCTTGTCCTTGGGGTGGCTGTTGATGGCGTCGATGATATGGGCCGCCGCCCACTCGCACATCTTGTCATAGTTTTCCTGAATGATGACTTTCATTGTTATTCTCCGTGTATATCCAGCAATGGTTTTTTATGCAGACAGCGATGCCTGTCCGTATTTATTATATCATATTTTCCGTCTGTTTTCGCAAAAAGGATGCAAAAAGTCCGCCGGGGTCCGGCTGCCGGCGGAAGAAAAGGCCTTCCGCCGGCAGGCGCGGTCAAATCTCTTTGCGGGCCCCGATCTCGTACCGGGGCGCTCCGGTATAGCCGCCCTGCCTGGTCTCCGAGTCCTTGCGGAGGATGATGGTGTTTTGGGCGCCCCGCTGCCAGTCGCAGCTTTCGCCGTCGTCCTCATACAGGGTGAAGGGCAGCTCGCCGGTGCCGTAGCGGCGCACCGTCAGGCGGAACACGCTGTCCCTGCCGACACAGGGCAGGGGGTCTGCCACCGGCAGGATGCAGTCGTCCTTTACGTAGATAGCCAGGCGCTCGATGGGAGTGGTGATCT
Source organism: Abditibacteriota bacterium (assembly GCA_017552965.1). NCBI lineage: Bacteria > Pseudomonadati > Abditibacteriota > Abditibacteriota bacterium. The sequence goes on from JAFZNQ010000108.1 coordinate 6,723, forward strand.
CCCGGGAGGCTCCGCCTTCGATCCTGTCGCCGGTGTAGAAGTCCACCCAGGTCCCCCGGGGGAAATAGACCTCCCGGGCGCTCTTGCCTGTGAGGCAGGGGCACACCATGAGCCTGTCGCCCAGCAAAAACTGGGTGTCCACGGCGTAGGTGGCGGGGTCGTCCGAGTAGTCCGACACCAGGGCCCGGACGGGCGCCAGGCCCTTGCGGGCGTATTCGTTGAAGGCGGTGTACAGATAGGGGATCAGGCTCATGCGCAGCTTAAAGAGCTCCCGGACCACCCCGGTGACCTCTTCGTGCCCGGGCATCTTCACGTATTCTCTGTTGGGCCCTGTGGTTATCTGCTTCCAGGGCGGCATCTTCAGATACCAGCAGTTCACCACCATGATGGACCCCAGAAGGCATATCTGTATGCGCCGGTACAGGTCCTCTATGCTGGAGGCCTCTCTCAGCTCCGGCACCCACATCTGCCCGCAGAAGCCCGTGTTGGCCATGCCTCTCAGATAGCAGTCCTGGGTGTAGCTGTCAGAATACACCGAGTAGGGGAGAGGCGCCGCCATGGCGTGGGTCTCCCGCACCAGTCCCCAGGTGCGCCGGTTTTGCTTCCCGAGGGGCTCCGCCATGGTCTGCTGATACAGAGGGCCTATGAGGGAGTGCATCTGCTCGCCGTCCAGGCCTCCCGGGAACACGGCGCTTTCGGGGAAGGACCAGAAGGCATCGCCCTCGGGCTGATGGTCGCACTCGTCCAGCTTGACGCAGTCAAAGCCCTCCATGGAAAAGAGGCTCTCGTTCTGCTGCCGCTGAAATATCTCCCGGGCCCCGGGCAGGGTAAAGTCGGGCACAGCGCCCTGCCACACCTTGAAGTCGCCGGAATACGGGCATATTTCTTCATATATGGGGGAGGTGGGATGGGTGAAACAGTGCTGCCAGGCGCTGACGTGCAAGCCCAGGCGCGACATCTCCCTGCCAAAGGCCGCCGGGTCGGGAAAATTGGTCAGATTCCATTTGTAGGAGCAGCTGTAGGTCTGATCCTGCCACTTGGGCTCCAGGCCCCACATGTCGCAGGGAATGCCTTCCTCCCGGAAGCTCTTTGCCAGCTGTATGTGCTCCTCGGCGGTGAAGGCCGAATCACCTCTGTAGTGGATGCCCAGACCCCACAGGGGCGGCAGGGCTCCGCCGCCGCAAAACAGATTGTAGCGGCTCACCACGTCGGATATGTCCCGGCCGGCGAAGATATATACGTCGATGCCTTTGGCCGTGGGTATCTCCCACAGCATGGTCTTATGGGATGCGGCCTTGCGGGCGTAGAGCTCCTCGGCGCTGCTGGCAACTATCTCCTTTTGCTCCTCGGGCCGGTCGTGTGCGCCCAAAGGGTTGGTCACTCCGAAATACATCTGAGCATAGCGGGCAGTGTCCAGATAGAAGCCGTAGCCCCGGGTGGACACAAAGAAGGGACAGGGGCCGTGGCTGCCTCCTTCCTCCGTCTCCGGCCGGTCGGTGGGACGGACGATGATCCGCCGGTCGGTCTTGTCAAATACCCGGGTGGAAATGCCTCCGCCGTAGATGCGCTCCTCCCGGTCCATAGGGGCTATGATCCGGCAGCCTCTCTTGGTGACCGTGAAGTCAAGGGCTTCGGCTATGTCGGGGAGCGGCAGGTCCTCCAGGGCGTTCAGCGCCTCCTCAAGAGGAGGGCGGAAGGCGTATCTGACGGGAGTATCCTCCTCGGGCTTGCCGAAGGTGAGGCGCCATACGCCGGGGTATACGTGTGTCATAGATCATCCTCACAAGAAGTTTGTTAGTATTATTATAGCACACCCCGCCCGCCGCTTCAAGGGGAAAGGCCGCGGCCCCTTGCGATGTTGTTTCCTCCTGCAAAGCCGCAGGCTTTGCAGGAGGAAACAATGCCCTCTGTCCGGCCTCCCGCCCGGCGTCGGAGTTGTATTTTCAGGGAAAAAAGGGTATAATATTACTGTAACAGACGTGGTTTCCCTCGCCGCAGGGCGGGGGCTTTTTTTACCTTTGATACGGGAGAACAGTATGGATTATTTTGTTAAAGACATATCCCTTGCCGAGACCGGCGAAAAAGAGCTGAAGATCGCCGAGAAGGAAATGCCCGGCCTCATGTCCTGCCGGGAAAAGTACGGTCCATCCAAGCCTCTTGCCGGGGTCAGGATCTCCGGCAGCCTCCACATGACTCTGCAGACCGCGGCCCTTATCCGGACTCTGGTGTGCCTGGGCGCCGATGTGCGCTGGGCCAGCTGCAACATCTTTTCCACCCAGGACCAGGCGGCGGCAGCCATAGCGGCGGGGGGAGTGCCCGTGTTTGCCTACAAGGGAGAGACCTATGAGGACTATTGGAATTTTACCCTGAAGGCTCTCACCTTTCCCGACGGAGAGGGGCCCGATCAGATAGTGGACGACGGCGGCGACGCCACCCTCATACTGCACCGGGGCTATGCCGCAGAGAATGACATCAATACCCTGACCAACCCCGAGGGCAACGAAGAGATCGAAGTGCTCAACGGGGTCATCAGGACCAGGATAGCCGAGGACCCCGGCTTTTTCCACAGAGCCATAGAGAGGCTGGCGGGGGTCTCCGAGGAGACTACCACAGGCGTCCACAGGCTGTATCAGATGCAGGAAAGGGGCGAGCTGCTGGTGCCCGCCATCAACGTCAACGACTCGGTGACCAAGTCCAAGTTCGACAACATCTACGGCTGCCGCCATTCTCTGGTGGACGGCATCATGAGGGCCATGGACGTGATGGTCAGCGGCAAGGTGGCCTGCGTGTGCGGCTTCGGCGACGTGGGCAAGGGCTCTGCCGAATCTCTCGCTGCCCAGAAGGCCCGCATCATCGTCACGGAGATAGACCCCATATGCGCCCTGCAGGCAGTGATGGCCGGCTACAGAGTGGCCACGGTGGAGGACACTCTGGGCGAGGCGGATATCTACGTGACCTGCACCGGCAATTGCGACGTCATCACTCTGGAACACATGAAAAAGATGAAGGATCAGGCCATCGTCTGCAACATAGGCCACTTTGACAACGAGATACAGGTGGGCCGCCTCCTCTCCGCTCCCGGAGTCGTCCGCACCCACATCAAGCCTCAGGTGGACGCCTTTACCTTCCCCGACGGCCACACCATATATCTGCTGGCAGAGGGCAGGCTGGTGAACCTGGGCTGCGCCACGGGGCATCCCAGCTTTGTCATGAGCAATTCCTTCACCAACCAGACTCTGGCTCAGCTGGCCATACACAGCGAAAAGAGAAAGCCCGGCGTGTATCTGCTGGACAAAAAGCTGGACGAAGAGGTGGCCAGGCTCCATCTGGGCCATTCCGGCGCCAGGCTCACCACCCTGACGGACAAGCAGGCCGACTATCTGGGAGTCAGCAAGGACGGCCCCTACAAGAGCAACGAATACAGATACTGATCCCGCAAAAAGAAAAAACCCTTCCGCGTTTGCGGAAGGGCTTTTGGCGTCTGTCAGAAGAACTCTTTTCCCCTCACCTTTTCCAGCCGGTCCCGCAGAAGCGCCATGTCGGGCTTGCCGGAGCAGCTGTCTATATGCTCCACTGCAAAGCTGAAGCTCTCGAAGTTGCCGGGAGGCACCAGAGTCT
>JAFZNQ010000109.1 GCA_017552965.1 Abditibacteriota bacterium
GGTCACGAACCGGCCCAACGGGACAAAACATACTTACCCCCCGGCGGTGAGTATGGTGCCGTGCCGTGGCCCTTCCGACAGTTTGAAGGGGATCTCTTACCGGTTTTGCCTGACGTCAAAACCGCCGAGATGACGTCTGGATCGGCCGCCGACGATGGACCGGCCCAGCGGGACAGAGGAAAGCGTTCTTCTGAGTCTTGTGTCCATACCGAAGACCGGCCCCTCCCATTTGCCCTCTCCGTCTGTGACGGAGCAATGTAAGGGCAAATGGGCCCCACCGGAGGTCCCTTCCCCCAAATCGCGTAATGCTGACGCATTACATATATTGCGATTTGGGCCGGGATGACAAGAAGTTTTCCTCCGCAAAGCCGCAGGCTTTGCGGAGGAAAACAATGCCGTCCGATCGAGGAAAGCGCTATGCACTGCCAACCGCCGGGATGACGCGGGGCGTCCGGGGAAGAAATGCTGTCACGCGTTGATTTTGGTAAAAAGAAGTACTATAATAGTAGTGGAAAGAAAAGAATGACAGGGTTTTTCATCTGCCAAAGGACCGTATTATGAAAACACTCAGTGATGTCAGCATTGGCTCCAGCGCCCGTGTCGTGAAGATCCACGGCGAAGGCGCGCTGCGGCGCCGCATAATGGACATGGGCATCACCAAGGGCACCGAGATCTTCGTCAGGAAGGCTGCTCCCTTGGGCGATCCTCTTGAAATGACGCTGCGGGGCTACGAGCTCACCCTCCGCCGTGAGGACGCAGCCAGCATAGAGGTCGAATAAAGCCTTTTGGCGGACCTGCAAGACCCCCATATTCACGTTTCTTTTCCGACTTCATGGCGTCAGCCGTAGATCACGCCTGTTTGCCGGCTTTTGTCAGGCAAAAATACCCGGGCACGCTTTACGCTGCAGCCAAACCAGCGGCATTTGCTGCTGTCACGTTTATTTACCCAGAGGTGCTGTGATCGGATCAGCGGCATATCCGTCCCGGCTTCGGCCGCGCGGATAGGTGACCCTGCGGAGGATGCTCCCCGCAGAGCCAACGATGAGATCAGATTCGCGGCATATCCGCATGAGGCTTCGGCCCGGGCGGATAGGTGACCCTGCGGCGGTTTTCCCGCAGAGCCAAAGAAATAAAACGGTAATTTTCAAAGGGCCTCGGGCCCAGGGAGAAATAAATGAGTATCACAATAGCCCTCGCGGGCAATCCAAATAGTGGCAAGACCACTTTGTTCAACGCTCTTACGGGCTCGGATCAGTACGTTGGCAACTGGCCCGGCGTCACCGTAGAGAAAAAAGAAGGACATCTCAGGACTGACAAGTCCGTCACCGTCACCGACCTTCCGGGGATCTATTCGCTGTCCCCTTATTCACCCGAGGAAGTGGTGGCGCGTCAATACCTCACCGAAGACCGCCCCGACGTTATTCTCAACATCATCGACGGCACCAATCTGGAGAGAAATCTCTATCTGACCACACAGCTGCTGGAGCTGGGTATTCCCGTGGTGGCCGCCATCAACCACCTGGATCTGGTGGAAAAAAGACACATCCTCATCAATACACGGCTGCTTTCCGAAAGGCTCCGATGCCCGGTGGTGGAGATATCCGCCCTGAAAAAGACCGGTATCGACGAAGCCGTGGCAGCCGCCCGCAAGGCCGCCCAGGGAGGCCCCGTGGTCCCGCTGCACATCTTTTCCGGCGAGACGGAGCACGCTCTGGCCCACATAGAGGAAGCCTGCGTGCACGAGGTCTCCGAATTCAGGCAGCGCTGGTATGCAGTCAAGCTCTTTGAGCGGGATGAAGACGTCACCCACAAGCTGCTGCTGTCCGAGGAGGTCATGCGGCATATCGAAAACGATATCGCCGCGGTGGAAAAGCTGATGGGCGACACCTCCGACGCGGTGATAGTCAACGAACGCTACGACTTTATCAGCCGCATCACCAAAGATTGCTATACCAACGTGACTGCCGCCAGCGCCTCGGCCAGGATAGACAGCATAGTCACCAACAAATGGCTGGGGCTGCCCATATTTGCTGCGGTCATGTTTGTCATATACTACATAGCCATGTCCACCGTGGGCGTCGCCGCCACCGATTGGGCCAACGACTGCCTGTTCGGCGGCGGCTGGCACATCACCGGCGGCGCGGCTTACAGACAGGCTGCCGACGATTACGGCCAGGCCCTGAACGCAGCCCAGGCCTTCACCGGCGAGGAAGAGCCCACCGCCGCACAGGTGCTGAAGGCTCTCAGGGACAACGACGCCTCGTCCACTGCCGAGTATGCCCTGGAAGACGAAGAGACACTGGCCACCGAGACCATAGCCTTTGGCTACGAAGATCTGATCCACGCCTCCCGGGTCCTGGCAAAGTACAAGTATGAGGAGCCGGCTCCCGCCGATTACGGCGTGTACGTGCCCGGCGTGCCCTCCCTGGCGGACAAATGGCTTGACGGCAGCCCCGAATGGCTGCGGGGCCTAATCATCGACGGCGTGATCGCCGGCGTGGGCGCCGTGCTGGGCTTTGTGCCTCAGATATTCGTGCTCTTCTTCCTGCTGAGCTTTCTGGAAGGCTGCGGCTACATATCCCGTATCGCCTTTGTACTGGACAGGCTCTTCAGAAAGTTCGGCCTGTCGGGCAAGTCCTTCATACCCATCCTGATAGGCACCGGCTGCGGGGTACCCGGCATCATGGCTGCCCGGACCATCGAAAACCCCCAGAATCGCAGGCTGACGGTCATGACCACCACCTTTATACCCTGCAGCGCCAAGACGCCCTTTATCGCCATGATAGCCGGCGCCATCTTCGGAGGCTCGCCCTGGATAGCGGTGTCGGCCTATTTTATGGGTATCGCCGCCATCATCATATCGGGCGTCATTCTCAAAAAGACCCGCATGTTCGCCGGTGAGAGCACTCCCTTTGTCATGGAGTTGCCCGAGTATCACCTGCCCACCCTGTTGAGCATGCTCCGCAGGATGTGGGAACGGGGTATCAGCTACATCAAAAAGGCCTTTACCATCATATTCCTGTCCACCATATTCGTGTGGTTCACCACCTTTTTCGGCTGGACCGCCGACGGCTTCAGGATGCTGGCTGAGGACGAGCTGAATCTCAGCATACTGGCCCGCATAGGCTCCGCCGTCTGCTGGATATTCGCGCCCCTCGGGTGGGGCAACTGGCAGGCCGCCGTGGCTTCCATCACGGGCCTGGTGGCCAAGGAAAACATCGTGGGCACCCTGGGCATCCTCTACGGAGGCAGCGGAGATACTTACGGCACTATGGCAGCGTCCTTCACAGCCATCAGCGGCTTCAGCTTCCTGGCCTTCAATCTGCTGTGCGCTCCCTGCTTTGCCGCTATGGGCGCCATCAAGAGAGAGATGAACAGCCCCGGCTGGTTCTGGTTCGCCATCGGCTATCAGTGCGGCTTTGCCTGGTTGGTGGGCATGGTCATCTATCAGCTGGGAATGGCCTTCGCCGGGCACATGAACGTCATAGGCTTCGCAGCCGCCATAGCCATAGTCATATACGGACTGTATATGCTGGTGAAAAAGGAGAGGAAATATGCAACTGCTTAAAGAATTGCTGCCCACCCTGCTCCCCCTGGCCATACTGCTCCTGTGCGTGATACTGGCAGTCATCTCTGTGGTCAAGAACAAAAAGAAGGGCGGAGGCTGCGGCTGCGGCTGCGCCGACTGCCCGTCCAAAAACGGCTGCGGCAAGGATTGTGAGGACTGCCGCAAGAAATAAGACTCACTGCACACTCTATATATATGCTTGATGCGCTCCGGAAGACTTCCGGAGCGCTCTTCGTTGCCCGCCAGCCGGCTCTCCGCCGTCATCCAAACGCAGGACGTGCGTCATGTCCCGTTCAACAAAAACGTCATCTCGGCGCCCTGAACGAAGCGAAGGGCGGTAAGAGATCCCCTTCGATAGGACCGCGAGCCCTGGCTACGGACCGGCTCAACGGGACAAAACATACTTACCCCCGGCGGTGAGTATGGTGCCGTGCCGTGGCCCTTCCGACAGTTTGAAGGGGATCTCATATTCACCCCGCGAATACCTTTATTCGTGGGGGCCCCGAATTACCGGTTTTGCCTGACGTCAAAACCGCCGAGATGACGTCTGGATCGGCCGCCGGCCCGACGGGACAAAAAACCGGAAA
>JAFZNQ010000110.1 GCA_017552965.1 Abditibacteriota bacterium
AATATGACGATGGGGTCATCAGGCACGTCAGAGTGAGGCAATCCACAAAGGACGTGATACAGAATCTGATCGCCCGTGATGAGATGAACTGTCCGCTCCTGTGGATCAACAAGGATCTGACGGGAGATAACAAACAATATGTATCCTTTGAAGAGCGGATAAAGACGCACGATTTCAACAAGGTCCGCGCTATAGAGCCGGTTGTTTACTAAAAGTTGCCGGTCGGCCATTTGCAGGCCAGGTCCTGCGCGACCGACGGATCTTTGAGGAGTAAGATATGAAAAAATACATAGTTTTGGCGGCGGCGCTGCTCCTGTTGCCTGTGTCGGGAGTCTTCTATGGGGAACCCCAGGACTCCGAAGAGCAGACCGACACGGAATATATAGCAGAATACGTGGACAGCCAGCTCGAAGAGGCTGCCTCTGCTGAAGGCGAGGCCTTCTCCGGGGAAGAGGCGGCAGACGGTGTTCCCGACGCCCTGGCGCCGGAGGCCGCCGGCAGCGAGACGGACACAGACTTTCTCGCCGTTCACAATGACTACGCCTATGAGGAGGAGGCTCCTTCTCCCGGCAGCGGTCTGGCCCCCCACATCAGGATCATCCGGCATGCCAATAACGACGGCATGACCGTCACCGACGACGGCGAGCTGACACAGTGGGAACGGGAAGACTGCTGGGTGAAGATGCATGAGGCTATGCCCTCCTACTGCAAGCCCTATCTGGAGGACACTCCCTTTACGGGGGCGAGGAACGTACAGGAAAACGAGATCAGCATCAACTTTGGCCACCATTTCCTCTGCACCGTGGGCTACCGCCACTACTACACCTATGCAAGCATCGCGGGCATCGAAGGCTCGCCCGAGGTGTGCGGGGAGTCAAACGGGTGCTATCTGCTGAAATACAGTCTGGGTGACCGGACTGTGAGCTTTCTCTCCGACGGAGAGCGTATGATGTATCTGACCGCCTCTCCCGACAAGCTGTATGACGTGCGCAGGACTGACAAGGGCTACGCAGTGCTCTACGGCAACAGCGTGCGGCTCTACGCGCAGTATATATATCCGGGCGGTCTTGAGGGCAAGGATCTGAGCTACACCTACGAGGCCTACACTGTGCAGGATCCGGGCGCGGGGAAGGCGACGCCCGCTCCCGCTGCCGGCCGTTTTCTGACAGACAACGTGATCCGGCTGGAGTTTGGGTCCGGCAAGGTGCAGCACTGGAAGGTGAAGCTGTCGGAGGGCGATCTGGCCCACTATGACGAACAGAGCTTTGCTCTGGAGCAGGAGTTCAGGGGCATATGGAAGGAGCTGCGGACCAAAAAGAGGCTGCTGTGGACCAGCGATCCTGTGGATCCCCGGGTGAACGTGATATTGCCCGACTACAACAGCAACGCCTGGGATTTTGACAGCGACACCTCCAGAGAGCCTGCCTATACGGAATAAACACAGAGTGTGATATATGCCGCGTTTGCGGCATATTTTTTTGTCCGGGCCGCCGGCCGGGCCGGCGATCCGGCTTTTTCCCGGGAAAGGGCAGCCACTTCAGGAGAAACTATGCGCAAAAAAGGGCTTGCGCCGCCCTTTTTGGTGTATAATAATAGTGATAATCACTTTGACAAGGAGACAGCGCCATGCCGCGTATCATCACCTTTATAGGAGCGGGCAGCTTTGGCTTTACCCGCGGGCTTGTAAAAGACATTCTCACCTTTCCCAAACTGGCGGACGCGGAGATCCGCCTGATGGATATAGACCCCGAGAGGCTTGATTTTATCTACAGGGCAGTGACCAAGATCAAGAAAAAGGGCCACTATCCCTGCAGGATAAAGAAGTATTCCAACAGACGGTCGGCCCTCCGGGACGCCGACGGCGTGGTGTGCACCATCCTGCAGGGCGGCGTGGACATATTCAAGTCCGACATAGAGATACCCATGAAATACGGGGTCAACACCAACATAGGCGACACCAGAGGCCCCTCGGGCATTTTCCGCGCTCTGAGGACCATACCCGTCATGCTGGACATCTGCAAGGACATCAGCGAGGTGTGCCCCAAGGCCATATTTCTCAACTATACCAATCCTATGGCCATGCTGTGCAACGCCATGCAGAAGGCCTATCCTCAG
>JAFZNQ010000111.1 GCA_017552965.1 Abditibacteriota bacterium
AAATCGCAACATATGTAATGCGTCAGCATTACGCGATTTTGGGGAAGGGATCTCGGGCGGGACCCGTCTGACTCTTCCTTACTCACGCTTGCGTGAGAAGGCAGACGGGGAGGACCCGGTCTTCGAGTACTGACGAGAGGTGCAGGAGAGCGCTTTCCTTCTGTCCCGTTGGGTCTGTCCGTGACCGCGGCTCTCGGTTCTTTCTCAGGGGATCTCTTACCGCCTGCGCCGAGGACGCCTGCGCCGAGATGACGTTATTATTGAACGGGCCAATAGGCCGGAACTCTCCGGCAAACAAAGGACACGACAGGAGTATACTATGAACAAATTGCTGATCGCAGTCGCAGCGCTGTGCGTCGCCGTATTGGCGGGGACGGCGCTGCTGCGGAACAATACCGCCAATAGAGCTGAAGCGCTGCCATCTCAGGGGCAGCAGGGCTTTTCTGCCGCCGCTCCCGGGGGGCCGGACAGAAACGCCGCCGTTGCCGCACCCGGCGGGCCGGCAGGGAATGCTCCGAGCGCCGCTCCCAAGGCAGCGTCGGGGAAACAGGCCAAAGGCGCCCCGGCCGCCCGGAGGCCCCGGGGCCCCGTGGATCCGGACCGTCCGGAATTCACCGTGTTTCGTCTTCCCGGCGAAAATCAGCCGAAAACCGCCGCAGCGATGACCTGGGCAGAGGCGGACAGGCCCGGCCCGATAGAGATCAAGTGGGATCTCAAAGACCGTCAGGGGATCTGCTCGACAGACCACATTGAGTTCGTAAAACCGACGGAAGCGGAAAAGTCTGCGACAGCGTTGTCCGGGAAGAAGGGTGCCGGTTCGCAAAATGACGATGAATACGAAGTCGTCACTGTTCGCATAAGGTCCGGAACAGGTAAAAAACCCGATCGCGAAACTAAGGTGCTGGTCAAAAAACGGGACGGCAAGAATCCGTTGTTCGAGTCCCGCGTTGCGCCTCCGGAGGGCTCTTCCGCAACTGCCGCGAAAAAGGACGCCGCCCCGGCGAAGCCTTTGCCAAAGCCCGGGTCGCTGCTCACCATAGGCTCCTATCCCCAAAAGGGCCTCCTGGGCAGACAGCCCCTCCGCTGGAGGGTGCTGGAAACCTTTGGCGACGACAAGCTGCTGGTGGTCACCGAGACAGTCATCGACACCATGCCCTTTCACAAAGAAAGACCGCCCAAGGAAAGGGCAGCCCAAAAGGTCACCTGGGAAAACAGCGACATCCGCAAATGGCTGAACGAAGAGTTTTTTGACAAGACCTTCAGCACCGGGGAAAAGAAGCGCATCTACACCACTTCCATCGAGTGCGGCCCCTACACCAACGGCTGCGTAGGTTGCTACCGGACCGAGGACAGGGTGTTTTTGCTCTCCTCCGGCGATGCCGAAAGGTATTTCATAGACAACGCCGACCGGGTGTGCATACCCACCGGGTATGCCCGCAAGCGCAGGATATTCACAGACAAAGTGGGCGGCCGGTGTTGGTGGTGGCTCCGGAGCAGCACCAAGGCCGATCACACGGTGGTGGATTATATAGGCGGCATCTCTGAGAGTGCCGAGCCCTCCGCTATGAACATCTTCGGAGTCCGGCCGGCCATGGTGATCAGATATCCGAAGTAAGACGTAGCCCCCGGCGGCCATTATAATGTCATTATTCTCTCCGGCGCTGCATTGTATCGGAGCGCTGCGGGGAAGAGTGTGCCTCGGCAGGCGCAACGCGCCTGCCGAGGCACAATATTTTTTTATGCCTTTCCCGGGCGCGCAGCGCCCGGGAAAGGCATAACTTCTCCGATATGACGTGTGATTGAGCGGGGCAAAAGGAATATTTCAGCCCTCCCTCTGCCTGCAATTATTCTGTCAAATAAAGAACGCGTTTTTTTGTTGAAAAATACTGCGTCCGGGTGCTATCATATAAGTGGCGCCGGACGCTATCTGTTTGTATAT
>JAFZNQ010000112.1 GCA_017552965.1 Abditibacteriota bacterium
CCCCCCAATGCCTGCGGCATCGGTCCCCCCGTAGATCTCTTACCGGTGAGGGCATGAGTAGCCCTCACCGCCGAGATGACGCGGGGTTTGGCGCTGCCGCCGAGATGACGCGGGGTTTGGCGCTGCCGCCGAAGTGACGTTGTGTTTGAACGGGACAGAGCGCGCTCCGCGGACCGGGCCGGGGGACAAAAAAACAGCGCCCCCGCGAGGGGGCGCGAAATGCCGTTTGCGCTGTTGCGCGCTTACATAGTGGCGCTCTTGATATCCGAATAGGCTATCTTTTCCACGCCGTTGGTGTCTCTGTAAACCACGAAGGCTCTGCCGTACCAGACGTCGCCGTCCGCTACGTTCTTCTTGTTGATGATGAAGGTCTTGCTCACGGCGGAGTAGCCGGAGGACTTGCCGACTATGACGCCGGGGGTGTCGATGACCAGATCCGTGACGGGCGCGTCGGACCTCAGGAGCAGCACGCCGTGCATGATCTCGGAGGCAAAGTCGTCGCCCTCGACTACCTGGCCGGTGAAGGCTATCTTGCCGGAGGACACTATGGGAGTCTGCAGAATGGCGAGGGTGACGCTGTTAGCGGCTTCCCCGTAAACTGCTTCCACATTCATGTCCGAATACACGGATACCTTCAGCTCTGCGTTATAGCTGAGCACGCAGCCCGAGTCGCTGTCCTTCCAGCAGGAGAAGGCGCTGCCCTCGTATTCGTCGGGAGCGGTCCTGGTAAAGAGAGCGGCCAGCTTCAGGTTAGCCGTTTCCTCTTCGCCTGCCACGTTGGAAGTCACCCGATAGGTGGTGGAGGTCTTGGTCAGGGACGCGGTGAAGGTCACGTTGCCGGTGACTTCGCCGGAGGCGGGCAGGCCGCCCTCATAGTCGTTGGTCCAGCCGCTGACGGCATAGCCGGTCCTGAGGCCGGTGGAACCTACCTCTGCGGGATAGGCCACTTCGCTGTAGTCGGTGACGGGCTGGATCTTGTAGATCTTGCCGTAGGTGTCCTTGTATATGAAGTCGTAACTGTTTTCGGGAGCCACCACGGCCGTAAGGGTAGTGGTCCTGTTCACGGTGTAGGTGAACTCGGCGTCCTCGGAGAGCTTGTTGCCGGCGGAGTCGGCCCAGTAAAGGAACCTGTAGCCTTCATCGGGCACCGCTTTGAGGGAGAGCTCGTCGCCGAATATGCGGTATTCGCCGTCGGTCTCGAACCAGTCCTCATCGGGCTCGAACCAGTAATATATGGAGGAGTTTTCGTTGTCAAAGATAACGGTATAGAGGAACTTGTCATGCTCTATGGAGAGGAGAGACAGTATCAGCCGGTCGGCGTCGTCCCAGGTCATGAAGAGATAGCGGTCGTCCAGCTCTTCCTGAGCGTCGTCTATGGCGGCCTTGAGCTCCGCTCTGCTGGCGGCGCTGTAATACCTGGCCGACTCCCGGTATATCCTGTTGGCTTCCTCGATAGTGGGTATCACGCCGTATTTGCTGGCGCAGTTGTCCACCACGGCGGAGAAGGTGAGCGTGTCAAAGTCGCCGGCGGTGACGGTCTCCGTCATTTCCTGTCCGTTCAGGGTGACGTATTCCACCTCCAGGTCCAGGCCGCCCTCGTCGGGTCCCACGATATAGAACAGGTCGGGGTCAAACTCGGCGGCCGGGTCCGCCAGGCCCATGGCGGCTACGTCCTCGCCGTCGTAATAGAGTCTGTAATCGGTTGCGGGCAGATAGTCCCCGCCTCTGTGCAGCCTGGCAAAGGAAACGGGCACCCGGTCGGTCCACAGGGGATAGCCCTCGGGGCCGTAGTTGGTCCAGCCTTCGCCCAGATTGTCGGCTGCCCAGCCCTCCGCTGTCATGGCGCTCTTGGCTACGCCGGCGCAGCCTGCAAAATTGGTGTCCGCAGCGTTGCCGCCGGACGTGCAGTAAAGCTCGGTGACGTCGGTGAAATCGGTGCAGAAGAAGCAGTTGGAGAATTTGACCTCGCCGTCAGAGGCGTCGTAGGTGCCCACTATGCCGCCGGCTTCGGAGGTGCTCCCGTACTGCATGCCCCGGCTGACGGCTCCCGCCCAGTAGCAGCTCTCGCAGGCGGCCGGCTCGTCTGCCGTGTCGGTAAACTGGCCGAACAGGCCGCCGATGGCGCAGTAGTAATTGCCGGAGTGGACGATGTCCACGTAGTTGATCCGGCAGTCCGTGACCACACAGCCCTGGGCAGAGCCGGCAATGCCGCCCACAAAGCCGCCTTTCGTTGACGTCAGTGAGCAGTTCGTGGCAGTGCAGAGATCCACCTCTGCCGGCAAAAAATAACCACCGGAAAAGGCCGAGCTTTCAATGGACCCGGCAATGGCGCCGCACCAGGAAGAGTCGTAGTTGCGGATCTCTACGCTTACGTTGTTGACGGCGCAGTTCTGCAGCGCCGTCTCGCCGATCTGGCCTACGTGTCGGCCTGCAATGCCTCCTGCGCAGCAGTAAAGGGCTGTTGTGACAATGGATATGCCGCTTACGCTGCAGTCTGCTATGACGCCTTCGTTCCAGCCTGCAATGCCTCCGGCGCAGGAGTTACTGGCTGTGGCTTTGATGGTCACGCCCTCCTCCGCGCTGCCGTAAACCCGGCAGTTTAAGATATCGCCCGTGTTGTATGCGGCCACTGCTCCGAAATACTGTTTGACCTCGGCGTCTGTGTCGAGCTCGATGTTCAGATCCTCCACAGTGCCATTGTTGATGGAAATAAAGCCGTGACAGTTGCCCGAAATACCCGCAACGCTGCGGTTATATCTGCTCATGTTCAGACCCTTGATCACGGCTCCGTTGCCGTTGAATACACCATTCATACAAATGATGGGCTGCCAGGAATTGGCGCCGGTACTGTAGGGGGACATGTCATAAACCTCGCCGGTGAGATTGACGTCCTCATTTATTTCGGCGCCGCTGCAGTATTCATACAGCTCCTGGGCGGTGGCTATGTCAACTGCTGCCGCAGCTAAGGGAAGCAGAGCCAGCAGGGCGGCAAACAGCCACAGTCCGGTAAATCGTTTCATTTGTTACTCCTTTTGCGACCCCGGCCCTGCGGGCCGGAGAGGCAGAAATATCAGAATTCATCCAAGTATATTATAGCAGAAAAAAGCGCCCCGCGAGGGGGCGCGAAAACATCTTGCGCCGGCGGCGCGCTTACATAGTGGCGCTCTTGATATCCGAATAGGCTATCTTTTCCACGCCGTTGGTGTCTCTGTAAACCACGAAGGCTCTGCCGTACCAGGTGTCGCCCTCGGCCACGTTCTTCTTGTTGATGATGAAGGTCTTGCTCACGGCGGAGTAGCCGGAGGACTTGCCCACAATGACGCCGGGGGTGTCGATCACCAGGTCGGTGATGGCACTGTCGGACCTCAGGAGCAGCACGCCGTGCATGATCTCGGAGGCAAAGTCGTCGCCCTCGACTACCTGGCCGGTGAAGGCTATCTTGCCGGAGGACACGATGGGAGTCTGCAATACGGCCAGGGTGACGCTGTTAGCGGCTTCCCCGTATACGGCCTCCACGTTCATATCCGAATACACGGATACGGACAGGGTCTTGGCGTAGCTGAGCACGCAGCCCGAGTCGCTGTCCTTCCAGTAAGAGAAGGCGCTGCCCTCGTATTCGTCGGGAGCGGTCTTGGTAAAGAGAGCGGCCAGCTTCAGGTTAGCCGTTTCCTCTTCGCCTGCCACGCTGGAAGTCACCCGATAGGTGGTGGAGGTCTTGGTCAGGGACGCGGTAAAGGTCACGTTGCCGGTGACTTCGCCGGAGGCGGGCAGGCCGCCGTCATAGTCGTTGGTCCAGCCGCTGACGGCATAGCCGGTCCTGAGGCCGGTGGAGCCCACCTCTGCGGGATAGGCCACTTCGCTGTAGTCGGTGACGGGCTGGATCTTGTAGATCTTGCCGTAGGTGTCCTTGTATATGAAGTCGTAACTGTTTTCGGGGGCCACCACGGCCGTAAGAGTAGTGGTCCTGTTCACGGTGTAGGTGAACTCGGGATCTTCGGAGAGCTTGTTGCCGGCGGAGTCGGCCCAGTAAAGGAACCTGTAGCCATCATTGGGCACAGCCTTCAGGCCGACTTCCTCGCCGAACAGGCGGTATTCGCCCTCGGTCTCGAACCAGTCGCAGTCGATAGTGGACCAGTAATATACGGTGGAATCGGGGTGCTCAAAATCAATTCCGTAAGAGAATTTATCCATCTCTATCTCCATGAGCCTGGCGATGAGCTCGTCGCACCGGTCCCAGGTCATAAAGAGATATTCTTCGTTCAGGGCCGTCGTGGTGTCGTTTATGATAGCCGCAAACTCCGCCCTGCTGGCGGGGTTGTAGATGCCTTCAGTCTTGGCATACATTTCTACGGCTTCTTCCAGGACGGGTATCACGCCGTATCTGCTGGCGCAGTTGTCCACCACGGCGGAGAAGGTGAGCTCGCCGAAGTCGCCGGCGGTGATGGTGTCCGTCATCCGCTGTCCGTTGACGGTGACGTATTCCAGCTCCAGATCCAGGCTGCTGTCCTCGGGTCCCACTATGTAGAACAGGTAGGGGTCAAACTCGGTGTCCCGGTCAACCAGGCCCAAGGAGGCTACGTCAACGCCGTCGTAATAGAGCCTGTAACCTATGGGCAGATACTGGGTGAGTCTGTGCAGTCTGTCAAAGGAAACGGGTACCCCGTCGGAAAACACGGGATAGTTGTCGGGACCGTAGTTGAACCAGCTGCTGCCCATGTTCTGGGGGGCCCAGTTGGGAGCGGTCATGTCATCCTTGGTCAGGCCCGCGCAGTTGACAAAATTGTCGTCGGAGGCGTTGCCGGTGCGTTCGCCGTAGAGAATTTTGACGTCGGTGAAATCGGTGCAGAAGTAGCATTTTTCGAATATGGTGGCGGCGCTGTCGTCGGCGTAGTAGGAGCCCACTATGCCGCCGGCATTGTCTGTGGTCTTGTACTGCATACCACGGGCGATGCCTTCCGCATAATAGCATCTCTCGGCAGTGGAGGGCGTGTCAATTTCACTTTCAAACTCGCCGAACAGGCCGCCCACGTTGCAGTCCAGGCTTCCGGAGTGGATGATGTCCACGAAGTTGACGCGGCAGTCGGTGATCTCGCAGGCCTTGGCGAAGCCGGCGATGCCGCCCAGATAGCCTCCGTCCGTGACCAGGGAGCTGTAAATGGCGGAGCACTCCGTCACAGTGACCGGGACATAGGGATCGAACTCATAGCCTTCCACGCGTCCGACGATGCCGCCCACGGTGCAGGAGTTGCTGGCAGCGATGGCCACATTGTACACGGTGCAGCCACCTATCTCGCCCCCTTCACTGCAGAGGCCGGCGATGCCGCCTCCGTAGGACAGGTTGACGGCCAGATCAAAGCAGACGTCGTTCACGATGCAGTTCTGTATCAGACCGAAGTTATCTCCGGCGATGCCGCCGGCGAAGCCGGCTTTGCCCACGCTGATGACCACGTCATCGTCAGCGTCGCCGAAGACCCGGCAGCCGAGGATGCTGCCCTCGTTATGGGCGACCACGGGGCCCAGGTAAAACGCCGAGGTGTTGGAGCTGGAGCCCAGCTGTATGGTCAGGTCAGCTACGATGCCATAGTTTTTGGCGATAAAGCCGCTGTAGCCTTTGGAGCCTTCGTTATATCTTTTGGACAGGTCCAGTCCCTTGATCACGGCTCCGTTGCCGTAAAAGCCGACCCCGGGGCCGACCTGGGTGATGGGCTTCCAGGGATTCGAGCCGCTCATGTAGGGGGACAGGTCGTACTCCTCGCCTGTGAGGTTGATCTCCTCAGTCAATACAGCGCCGCTGCAGAACTCGTACAGCTCCTCCGCGGTGGCTATGTTCCTGGCAGCGGCAGCTACAGAAAACAGAGCCAGAAGGACCGCGAAAAGCCACAATCTGGTGATTATTTTCATACTGTACTCCTGAAAAAAAGTGCAATTTTCTATACTAATATTATAATCTCCGGCGAGGTGATTTGTCAAGGGCCGGCGGATTTTTTGCCTGAAAAAAGGGCGTTTTTCGTCCCTTGCGCCCCGGGCCGGGGGCTTGCCTTCCGGAGCCGGCTTGTGGTATAATATAATTGAATAAATCAAGGAAGGTATGCTTTTTGATTTGCAAAAAGATAAGGCTCTTGCTGCCGTTTGTGGTGTGCTCGCTGGCTGTCTCCGTTCACGCTTATAAGGTGGAAAAGGGAGACTCGCTCTACAAGATAGCCAAGAAGCACGGCACCACCGCCGCGCAGCTGGCCAGGCTCAACGGCATTGAGGAGGATGCGGTCCTTACGGTGGGGCAGGAGATCCGGCTCCCCGGCGCTGCCGACAGCCCCAGGAACAGAGTGCTGAACCGCGCCGACAGCGCAGCGCTGTCCTCGGTGTATGTGGTGGAGCAGGGCGACACCCTGTCCGGCATTGCCAAAAAAACGGGCGTGACCATAGCGGCCCTGCTGAAGGCCAACGGCTTTGACGAAAAGGCCGTGCTCAAGCCCGGACAAAAGATAGATCTTCCCAAGGGCGCCGAATATACTCCGCCCAAGGTCAAGTTTGCCGAAAAGCCCCCCGCGCAGGGCAGAAGCGATATGGCCGGCCTGGCTCTTTCGCTGGTGGGAGGCCGATACGTCAGCGGAGGCACCTCCAGAGGCGGCTTTGACTGCTCCGGTCTGGTGAGCTACGTGTATTCCAACTTTGGCATCAAGGTCCCCCGCACTTCCCGCGAGCAGGCCACCTTTGGCAAGGCCGTGGACAAGGCCAATCTGCAAAAGGGCGACATCCTGCTCTTTTCCATCCACCGCTCCGGTGTGGACCACGTGGGCATTTACGTGGGCGGCGGCGAGTTCGTCCATGCGGCAAACAGCAAAAAGGGCGTTGCCAAGGACAAGCTCGGCTCCGATTTCTACTCGAAGCATTACGTGGGAGCCAGGAGAGCGCAGTAGTTGACAACAGCGGGCCCCGGGCCCGCGGCTTTTGTGAGGAGCGTATGAGAACACTATTTTTGATCGCTCTTTGCGTTCTGACGGTCTGTATGACGGGCTGCCGGAACAACAAGGTGGAGAGCGTCGAGATCAATAAAGGCGAGACAGAAGTGACCCGCACCGAGGACGCCCTGTACGAGCAGGCCGGCGAAAATCCTTTCCAGAGCGATTTTCGCGAAAAGCAGGAAGAAATAAACAACAGGCTGGCTGTCGGCAAGGCAGAGACCGGGCTGAAGATAGAGGATCTGAAGCTGGGCACCGGCGACATGGTAGAGGACGGCGACACTGTCAGCGTCCACTACAAGGGCACCCTCGAAAACGGCGAGGAGTTTGACTCCTCTTACAAGCACGGCAAGCCCTTTGGCTTTACAGTCGGCAAAGACAGCGTGATACAGGGCTGGGAACAGGGCATAAAAGGTATGCAGGTGGGCGGCAAGCGCAAGCTCACGATACCTCCCTCCCTGGGCTACGGCGATGCGGATATGCCCGGCATACCGCCCAACTCTACTCTGATATTTGAGATAGAGCTGCTCGGCAAAGAATAGTCTCTTTCGTATATTGTGCAAAAGGCGTGACTTGACTCATGCCTTTTGTTTGTTTTGTTTGGTGGCAAATGATGAAAAAACCCTTTGACGATTATCCCGAGATGCTGTACCTGGAGCCGGCGCTGGACGAGGCCTGCCGGCTGCTCGTTGACTCCGTCACAGGCGGCGGCCGCATACTGGTGTGCGGCAACGGCGGCAGCGCCGCCGACAGCGAGCATATAGCCGGCGAGCTGCTGAAAGGCTTTCTCAAGCGCCGCCCCATAGCTGCGGACATGAGGGAGGCCCTGCGGCGTTATGGCGGAGAGGCGCTGGCCGACGGGCTGCAGCAGGGGATAGACTGCGTCAGCCTGGTGAGCCACAGCGCCCTGCTGAGCGCCGTGATCAACGACAACGGCGCGGAATATATGTATGCCCAGCAGGTGTGCGCTCTGGGCAGGAAGGGCGACGTGCTCATAGGCCTGACCACCTCGGGCAACGCCGTCAACGTGGTCAACGCCGCCGTCTGCGCCAAGGCCATGGGCATGCGCGTCATAGGCATGACCGGCTCCGGGGGCGGCAGGCTGAAGCCTCTCTGCGACGCCCTGCTCAACGCGCCTTCGGACGTGACCTACAGGGTGCAGGAATACCATATCCCCCTGTATCACTATCTCTGCGGCGCTCTGGAAGAAAAAATCTTCGGAGCCTGATGACATTTTCGGGCTGATATCCGTATAATATATAGTGGCAGACATGCCAAGTATGAAGTGGAGGAAGCATCATAAAAAAGATATTCATATTTTTGCTGGTGGCCGCGGGGCTTTTGCTGATATTCAAAGGCGACGCCATCTTCGGCGGGATGGGAGCGCCCAGCAAGAACATATCATATTCCCGCGCTCTGGACATCATTGAGTCCGGAGCGGTGTCCGGCGCCGCGTTCAAAAAGGATACGCTGGTGCTGGAGACCACCAAGGGGGACAAATACACTGCCAATATGGATGCGGCGGCGCCCGAGGAGAGGGCCCGCCTGCATACGCTGCTGCAAAAGCAGAAGGTGAGCTACAAGATAGAAAAGCCTCCCATCACCGACATGATATGGACCATAGTGGTGTCGGTGATACTGCCTGTGGCCATGCTGCTGTTTTTCTGGATGTTCATCATCAGAAGCCAGCAGGGCGGCGGCTCTGCCATGAACTTCGGCAGGAGCAAAGCCAAAAAGATAGAGGACAACGGCCAAAAGGTCACCTTCAGCGACGTGGCCGGCATAGACGAGGCCAAGACCGAGCTGGGCGAGGTGGTGGACTTCCTGAGAGACGCCAAGAAGTATCAGAAGCTGGGCGCCAGGATCCCCAAGGGCATACTGCTCCTGGGACCTCCGGGCTGCGGCAAGACCCTGCTGGCCCGGGCCATAGCCGGCGAGGCCAAGGTGCCCTTTTTCTACATATCGGGCTCCGATTTTGTGGAGATGTTCGTGGGCGTAGGCGCCAGCCGCGTGAGGGACCTCTTCAACAATGCCAAGGAGAGCAGGCCCTGCCTGGTGTTTATCGACGAGATAGACGCGGTGGGCAGGCACAGAGGCACCGGCATAGGCGGCGGCAATGACGAAAGGGAGCAGACTCTCAATCAGCTGCTCATAGAGATGGACGGCTTTGAGACCAATTCCGGCGTCATCCTGGTGGCCGCCACCAACCGCCCGGACGTGCTGGACCCCGCCCTGCTCCGCCCCGGCCGTTTTGACCGGCAGATCACGGTGGATCTGCCCGACGTGAAGGGCAGGGAAAAGATACTGCTGGTCCACGCCAAGAACAAGCCCCTGGGAGATGACGTGGATTTCAAGACTCTGGCAGCCAGGACCGCCGGCTTTTCCGGCGCGGAGCTGGCCAACCTGGTCAACGAGGCGGCCCTGCTGGCAGCCCGTCTCGATCAGAAGGAGGTCACCGCCGCCAACTTCAGCGAGGCCATCGACAAGGTGCTGGCGGGACCGGAGCGCAAGAGCATGACCCTCAACCCGGAGGAAAAGAAGATGACTGCCTATCACGAGGCGGGCCACGCCATAGTCATAGAGACTCTGGCCGCCGGGGACAAGGTGCAGAAGGTGTCCATCATGCCCAGAGGAAGGGCGCTGGGCCTGACCTGGCATACTCCTCAGGAGGACCGCTACACCCAGACCCGCTCCGAGCTGCTGAACCGGGTGTGCGG
Organism: Abditibacteriota bacterium; assembly: GCA_017552965.1. Taxonomy (NCBI): domain Bacteria; kingdom Pseudomonadati; phylum Abditibacteriota; species Abditibacteriota bacterium. Next base: position 9,677 of record JAFZNQ010000112.1, read on the forward strand.
CCTGCTGGGCGGCAGGGTCACCGAGGCCATGGTCTATGACGAGATCACCACGGGAGCCGCCAACGATCTGGAAAGGGCTTCCGGCATCGTCCGGACCATGATATGCGAGCTGGGCATGAGCGAGAACCTGGGGCCCATAGTCTTTGGCAAGCATTCCGGCAACCCGTTCCTGGGCAAGGACATCTACGAAAGCCGCAACTATTCGGAGAGCGTGGCCCAGGCCATAGACGCGGAGATCAAGCGGATCATAGAGGAGTGCTACGCCCGCACCGAGGAGATACTGCTGGCGCGCAGAGACGCGCTGGACAGGCTGGCCGGCATATTGGAAGAAAAGGAGACCATAGAGAGGGACGAGTTCCTCTCGGTGGCCTTCCCCGACAGGTATGAGCAGGAATACGGCCGGCCGGGCGACGGCGAGGCCGAAGCCCCCGCCGCCGGCGAAGCAGAGGCTGCTCCGGAGGAGACGCCTGATGAGGCCGGATGCGGGGCCGCAGAGGTTCCCGAAGAGGCGCAGCCGGCGGACAGTGACAACGATACAAGCGAGGCCGGATGCGGGGCCGCAGAGGTTCCCGAAGAAGAGCAGCCGGCGGACAATGACAACGATACAAGCGAGGAATGACATGAAAAAGATAGCAGTTCTGACCAGCGGAGGCGACGCCCCCGGTATGAACGCCGCCGTCCGGGCGGTGGTGCGAGTGGGTATATCCTTTGGGGCCGACGTCTATGGGATATACAACGGCTACAAGGGCCTGATGGAAGGAGACCTGCGGCAGTTCTCGGCCAAGGACGTTTCGGACCTTTCGCGCAAGGGCGGCACCATCCTGGGCTCTGCCCGGAGCAAGGAATTCATGACCGAGGAGGGCTTCAAAGAGGCTCTGCGGATCATCAAGGGCTATGAGCTGGACGGTCTGGTGGTGGTAGGCGGCGACGGTTCGCTGCACGGGGCCCAGCGCCTGTCGGAAAGCGGCGTGAACACCATGGGCATACCCGCTTCCATCGACAACGATCTGGCCTTTACCGATTATTCCATAGGCGTGGATACGGCCCAGGATACCATCATAGAGGCCATAGACAAGATCAAGGACACCGCTTCTTCTCACAGGCGGGGCTTTGTGATAGAGGTCATGGGCAGGGCCCACGGCTTTTTGGCTCTGTCCACGGCAGTCGCCTGCGGAGCGGAAATGGTCATCCTCCCCGGCGACGACCTGACAAACCCTCAGCGTCAGGAGCAGATCGTGGACGAAGTCAACAGATACTACGTCCGCAAGAAGCCCAACTTCATCTGTGTGCTGGCGGAGGGAGCCTCCGGGCCGGACTGCAACGCGGTGGATATCCTGGCTGACCTTATCAGCCGGGCCGGCTATGACTGCCGCAAGACTATACTCGGTCACGTCCAGAGGGGCGGGACCCCTACCTGCAACGACAGGAACCTGGCCACCATCATGGGCTTTGCCGCCACGAAGGCTCTGCTGAACGGAGATACCGGGAAGATGGTGGGCCTGAAGGGAAGAGAGGTGCTGCTGACCCCCTATGAGGAGGTCTTTGCCGCCTCCATGGACCTGCCTGCGGAAATGCTGGACAAGGTGCGGCTCCTGTCGGTCTATTAGGGCCCATGAAGACTCTGCCCTGTGTCATAATCATGCTGCTGATCCCCGCCGCACTGTGCGCGGCGGGTTTCTTTGATCCCGATTACGTGGGCGCCCTCTACCGGGACGCCTCCGAGCAGCTCCTGAGTCTGGAGGGCGAAAGGAACACGGTCTATACGCCTGCCGGCGCCGCCCTGTGCGGCGCCCTGCTGTGCGTGGGAGCCTCCGAGGAGGAAGCGGCAGCCTGCGCCGCCGCCTTTGGCCTCGGCAGCGATGCTCTCATAGAAAACAGCGTCAAGGCGCTCTCTTATCTGGACAAGCCGTCCCTCAAAAAGCAGCAGGTCTTTTTCTCCGGCGCCCTGTGGTACCGGAAGGGAGCCCGGCTGTCTCCGGATTACGCAAAGGCCCTGGAGAGCTTTTTCGGGCCCAGGGCCCTCGCCTATGAAGCGGGAGAGGAACTGAGCCGGTTTTTTGAGGAGCTGTCTTTGCGGGGAGGCGAGGAGGCCGACGCCGTGAGCCTGCTGGCCTGCGGCGCAGCGGCAAAGCCCCGGTGGACCACCCCTGCCGGCGCCTCGCGGGTGGACTATTTCCTGCCTTATATAGGCGAGCGGAGAGCGCTGGTGTATTTTGCCGCCGCAGTGAGGGCCCGGTATTATGAGACGGAGCGCAGCTTCTTTGTGTCTATGCCCTTTGCGGGAGACGCCATGCGGCTGGATATATACTGCTCCGAGTCACGCCTGCAGCTGCTGGAGGCGGTCAGAAGCCTGGGCAAGGGAGGGCTCCCGTCGGACAACACTTCGGAGAGGGACCTCCTGGTCTATATGCCCGGCACGGTCATCGAAAGCCGGGAGGAGCCCCTGGAGAGGCTGGGCGCAAAGGGCCTCAGGACTCTGGGCTACAGCCATATACTGGGCAAAAGGCCCATGCCGGTGGACGATCTCATAGCCAAGGGGGCCCTGACCCTGGAGCCCGGGGAAGACGGGGAGGCCCCGGCGGCAGCCGCCGAGCTGTCTCTTTGCCGGCCCTTTGTGTTCGTGGTAAGAGACGAAAAATACGGCCTGCCGCTGATGGCGGGCGTGTGCGCGTCGTGCAAATAGAGGAGGACCCATGATATCAAAAGACGTGATCCACGGAGGGATGCTGTATGATCCCACCGACAAGGAGCTGATGGAAGAGCAGCTCAGGTATCTGGACAGGCTGTATGACTTCAATCACACCCGGCCTTCCCAGATGGAGGAGCGCATAAGGTTTATGAAGGAGCAGTTTGCCGAGTGCGGCGAGGACTGCTATATAGAGCCTCCCTTTTACGCCAACTGGGGAGGCAAGAACGTCCATTTTGGCAACGTGGTCTATTGCAACTTTGGCTGCACCTTCGTGGACGACACCCATATATACGTGGGGGACTACACCAAGCTGGGACCCGGAGTGGTGCTGTCCTCGGCAGGGCATCCCATACTGCCGGAGCTGAGGGAGAGATCTCTGCAATACAACTTTCCCGTACGCATAGGCCGCTGCTGCTGGCTGGGGGCGGGAGTCATCGTGGTCCCCGGGGTCACCATAGGGGACAACTGCGTCATAGGCGCAGGCGCTGTGGTCACCAGGGATATACCCGCCGGCAGCGTGGCTGCGGGAGTGCCCTGCCGGGTGCAGAGGCCCATCGGAGACAAGGACAGGGAGGTCTATTTCAGAGACAGGAAGATAGACTGGGACAGTCTGAAGCTCTGACACCGCCGCAAAACACAGCGGGCCTCGTGTGAGGCCCGCTGTTATTATTTTCGGAGTGTTATTTTACCCGGACCCGGATGACGGGTCTGATCCCCGCCAGAGCCGTGGCTGTGTTGGCTGATGCCAGGGCTGTTTTTTCCACTCTGCCGTCCTTGGTGACGGCGCAGGCCCTCATGTCGCCCATGCCTTCGGATCTGAGCCACCAGGGGCAGGTCTGAGGAGCGCCCTGCTTTCTGGCGTATTCGGAAGGGCGGCAGACCCGGGCGTCGTACCTGTTGAAGAAGGACTTGGCTTCGGCTTCCGACAGCAGGGTGACCCGGTCCTCCGTGTCCTTGATGTCGAGGATGGCGCTGCGCTCCCTGGGTGAAAACGCTGCAAAAAAGAATTCCGCGTTGAGAAAGCCCCGGAGAGTGCTGTCTTCCCAGGTCACGGGAGGGTAGGCGTTGTGTTCTGCCTTGTAGGCCTTCAGCTCTTCCACGGACTCCTTGTAGGCGTGAAACTTGCCGTAGCCCAGGGCCTGCTCGCTGAGGAGCAGGGCTTCGGAGCCCTCCTTCTTCAGCACCTGCCAGGTGATGGGCTTGTCCATATAGGCGCCGAAAACGGCTTTGCCGCCCTTGAGCTCCACGGCTGCCTCTTCTTCCTCTTCTTCCGCGTCTTCTTCGGACCCGTCTTCCCCGTCCTCTTCATAGGTGTTTTCCCGGGGCTTCAGATTGTCCAGGCATTCCGATATCCCGGCGGCTATGTCGTCCGGGTCCGTGATATATATCACCGGGTTGCCGCCCGCTTCGTACACGTAGCCTGCCACTGCTCCGCTTTTGAACACGGGGCCGCCGCAGTAAAAGTCCTCCAGAGGCGCTGTCAGGACGGCGCTGTCTTTTGTGACTGCGCCGAGAGTGACGCTCACTGTGACAGGCTTGCCTTTTTCGGGGTCAAAGCCGGCCGCCGTCAGCACGTCGCCGGTCTTGAGAGACACGCTGCCAAGCTGCAGGGGGCTTTCGAAAGCGCCGGTCAGCAGGATGGTGTGGCCGCTGTCGGTGAAATTGTAATTGGAGACAGGCCGGCTCTCCTGCCCGATGCGGGCAGTCATCTTCATGTCCTCAAAGCCCACGGCCATCTCTCCGTCACCGGAAAAGTCGAGCCATACGCTGTCGGAGGTGACCAGACAGCCGCCGGTCCCCACGAAAAAGCCGCTGACGTCCGTCTTCAGGCCTTCCTCGTTTTCTATGTGTATCCCCGCAACTGACTTATCAACGTCTGCGTTCAGGTCTGCCATACAGGCTGCCGCAGACAGAATAACAAGCAGGATGCATACAGTAAATGTTCTCATTTTTGTCTCCTGTTCTTAAGTGTTCTCAGATATTGTTTTTGCTCCTGGGTTATCCGCCGGCTTTCCAGAGCCTTTTGGATGGCCGCATTGTGGACCCGGGGGTCCAGGAGCCTGTCCTCCAGATAGCAGAGGACCGCCCGGTACTGCTTGGCCAGAGCCGTGGCGAAATACCAGGCCGACATCATATTTACGTAATATTCCCCGGATCTTATCCCGGCCACCAGGCCGGGGTATTCCGGCAGGAAGGCCTCGTCCAGATAGTGCTGCATCAGCATGCCTATGCCGAAGCGCACCGTATAGGTCTGGCCGGAGCCCAGCCAGCCCCTGATATGCTCCAAGAGCTCAGGCCTGTGTTTGGCAAAGCATTTGGGCGACAGCTGGTCGCAGGTGGCCCAGTTGTCTATAAAGGGCAGGAAGCGGCAGGTCCGGGACATGCACAGGCCGTAGTCCCTGGTCTCCGATATGATAAAGGCGTGGAGCTGGTTCTCGTCAAAATAAGCGTGGGGCAGGGCCTCCAGAAACTCCGCCAGGTCCCCGCGCCCCACAAGCTCCTTTGCCAGGCTCCTCAGCTCAGGGGTCCGGACGCCTATGATACTTGCCGGCGCCACGGCGGGGATCAGCTTTTGCTGGAAGGCTCCGTAATCCGGGTCTCTCCTCCGGGAGAGCTCCTGCCTTATATAGCCTGTGATACCGTCTTCTGCCATGTTATTGCTGCCAGAGGAGCTCCAGCTCCGCTTCCTCGCCAAAGGCGCCTATGCCGTCGGCCACAAGGCGCAGCCTTATGGCGGAGGGCTGCTCCTTCAGGGTAAAGGAGGCCCGGGCCGTGGCCAGATAGCCTGCCGGCCTGTCCAGAGGGTAAAAGGCCTCGCCTCCGTCCCAGGAGACCCTCAGCCGGACCCTGCCTGCCCCTTCGTTTTCCCACAGGCAGTCGTCGATATTCGCCATGGTGACGGTGAAGCGGGCGCCGGGCCGGGGCCTCAGGACGCCGGACTCAATGAGGGTCTCGGCGCCGCAGACGATGCTGTCTATCTCGCTGTCCAGATATTTCACGGGGCCCACGCCTCTGTAGGGTATATTTCCCACTCCCTCGGGCTTCAGGGTCCGGGTGGTGAGGCCGGTGCCGGGAGTCACCAGCCGGGTGTACTTGCCCTCCTGCAGGCGCTCCGAAACATGCATGGCGTATTGTTCGAAGAAATCGCCGTAGCCTCTGGCATACAGGTCTCTGTCATACACCAGAGTCTCGTCGGCCTCCCGGGGCCACAGGTCTCCCTTGAGCTGGTCCGCCGCCCTGTCGGAGAGGGCCAGCAGGGCTCCTCTGGGGGTGAGATCGGGCTCCGCAATGCCGTAGTCCGACCTTTCGTCTATCCTGTAGCCTCCCGGATACCACCAGGCAAAGGAGCCGGTAGCGGAGCTGCGGGCCACAAAATCGGCCATGGTCCTGTAGTAGTTTGTCTGATACTGCAGCTTTTTCAGGGCGTCTTCCTGCCTGTAGCCCAGCTGAGCGGCGCCGATAAACAGGTGGACGCCGTATTCGATCCACACCACGGGCTTGCCTCCGGACACCAGCCGGCACTGGAGATTGGTCAGCTCTCCCATACCCATATATAAAGACGTGGCTCCCAGGTTGTATCCTTCGGGGCACAGAATGTCCAGATGGCGGGCGCCGGCCTTCATGTCGTAGGGGAAAATGTGGGCATATACCACCGTGCCGTTGCCGCCGGCCCCGTTCCGGAGCCCCATACAGGTCCAGGGATCGTATTTTCTCAGGTTGCGGACGGACCTCTGCAGGCCCTTGCCTATCAGGTCGTCCAAAAAGCGGCGGTAGGCGGCTATGAAGGGCAGGCTCTTTGTGTCCGGCTGCCTGATCTGCATGTCGGTGGGGCCGCCATAGGCCCCGTCGGTGATGGAAGGCGTCCAGCCCAGCAGGGTCAGGGCCGTTTCGGCCGAGCCGTATTCCCGCATGAGCCACCGGTTCCATTTGCCGTCGAGATGCCTGCGGCTTGCTTCGTCTCCCAGGCTCACTTCCCAGCCCAGATCGTAGCAAAACATGGCTCTGGCCTGTCCCAGGCAGGCCGCCCGGACGAGAGCCGCTGCCGTTTCTTCACGGACGTCCAGAGGATGGCAGCCCTCCAGAAACAGGTGCGCCTTGATGCCGTATTTTTCGCAGCGCTCCAAAAAGTCTCTGATCTGGGGCGCCTCGCTCAGCCTGAGATACTGGGTGCTGACCACGTTGACGTTCATGTCGCTGAGGAGCCGGAGGTCCGCCTCGATCCTGTCGGGGAGATACTCGTCGGCAGCCAGCCAGGCGCCTCCTCCCTCCGCCGTTCTCAAAGGCACTCCCGTGGCATACATGGGCCAATAATTGACCCCCACCGGCACCCATTTTTCATCGCCCTTCCACAGGTGGCCCTCCTCGGACCGGATGATGTGGTCCCAGGCGCGGGACCGGGAGTCAAACACCGAAAAATCCTGGGTGATGCGGTCGGTCACCTGCCCGTCCTTTTCCAGAGTGATCTCGGCAGTGTAAAAGCCGGGCTCCGACAGGGTGAGAGACGCCGTCTCTCCCGGCTTCACCGTCCGGGTGAACACGGGTGTCCAGGGCTCGTCTTTGATGAGTATGCGGACCGAGGCGCCCTCGGCATTGACCGTCCGGGCTCCCACGGTGATCCGTTCCCCGGGCATGTAGGAAAACCGGGAGGTCCCGGCGCAGAGGAAGCGGGGCCGGTCGGTGAAGCAGTCGGCCAGCCGGTCAACAAGGGCCGGAGCCCCTGCGAGAGCGTCCGGGTCTATGCCGGCAAAGACCCAGGTCCCGCCGTGAAAGGCGGAGTCTTCCCTGTGAAAGACCGCCTGGGCTGCCATGCCCTTTTCTCTGCCCTTTTCCACGCACATGGCCAGGGGCACCTGCCGAAAGGCGCCCCGGTTGTCCAGGCCGTAGCCCTGATTTCTGTAAAAAGGCATGACGGCTTCGCTGACCTCAATGCTGCCGCCTTCAAAGGTCACGGTGTCGGCGGAGCAGCGATACATATGGACTGCCGGGAAAAAGGCGGGCATTTCCATGGGCTCCCTGATCTCCGGCAGGGAGCCGCCGGGGATCAGCCTGAGGGCGCCGATATATATATCCTGAGGCTTGCCCGTGGGGGTGGTGGCGGGATAGTCTTCCTCTTCCTGAACGGCGCTCATAATGGCAAATTCAAAGGAGGCCATGTTGCCCGGGTCCAGCCTGTCTCCCGCGCCGCCTCTCTTGCCGTCTCTGCTGTTGTCCCACATGCCGAAGTCCCGGGGGCTGATGACGTAGGTCTTCCATTCTTCGGATAGGGAAATATGGCTGAACCAGCGGGAGCCGTCCTTTTCCCTGATACCCAGAGAAAGGGAGGGGGAATAGCGGCTGCCCCTGATGCTGACGGCAAACAGAGGGCGCTCCGGCACTTCAAGCTCCGGGAGAGACCCGGTGTAGCTCTCCCAGGTGTCGGCGCCGTCATTGGTGATGTGAAAGGCGGGCCTGCCCTCAGGGGAGGCTGTCTCGAAATGGCGTCCGGGAAGGCTGTTGCAGGAAGTGACGGTGAAGCGGGAGATGCTCCCGGGCAAGGCCGGGTCCGCCAGGGTCACGCCCCCTTCGGAGGAAGCCTTCTGAGCGAGCCCTCCGGCGGGAACGTCCTCATTGCCCAGCCGGACCGTCATTTCCGAAAAGGGGATGCCGCCTGCGGCCAGCAGGCTGCCGCCATTTTGTATAAAGGCGTTCAGGGCGTCCACTCCCTCGGAGGGAAAGCGGCTGCAGTCGGTCAGCACCAGCACGTCGTCCCTGCCGCCCCGGAAGTCGGCCATGGAGCCCAGCTCCGCCGTGGCAAAGCCTCTGGAGGCCAGGGCGTCCATAAGGACCGGGTCGGCAGCCGTGCCGCCCCGGAACCAGGCTGTCTTTGCGCAGACGGGCAAAGCGCAAAGAAGGATAAGCGCGATCAGTGTGTGTCTCATATATTGCTCCCCTTGTCGTCAGTATTATTATAGCACAAAAGGATGCTGCCCGCGCCGGCCGCAGCCTTCAGACCAGCGAACGGATATATCCGAGGGAGGCCAGAGCCTTGTCCAAAAACTCTTCCGGCGGCAGAGAGCTGTATTCCGGGGAGTTGTCTGCGTTGACCTCCAGATGCAGGGAGCCCTCATAGGGGGACGCCTTGACAGCGCCCATGACCTTCTGCCAGTCGGCAGACCCGCTGCCGGGCAGGGCGTGCTTGTCCCGGTCGCCCTCATTGTCGTGGAGATGCAGCGCCAGCAGTCTGCCTGCATAGCGCGCGAGGGGGTCTGCGTCCGTCTTTTGGAAGCATAGGGAGTGGCCCGAATCGTAGCAAAAGCCCAGATAAGGGGAGTCTATCCGGTCCAGGATCTCCAGGGCAAAGGTGTGTCGGATGTTCTCGGCGGCCAGGCGCACCTTTTTGCTCTCCGCCAGCCGGGTCAGAGCCTCCAGCCTTTCTCTCCCCTTGGCGGTGATCTCTTTCGGATGATGCCAGCTGGTGATGTGGACCACGCATACGGGAACGCCCAGGTCCGAGCAGAGGCCTACGTTCTTTTCGATGACGCTATAGGCCTGCTCGCCCTTGGGGCCGTATTCGAATATATAGCCCGTCACGTCAAAGGGGGTGTGGATGAATTCTTTTTCCAGGCCCAGAGTGTCCGCCAGCGCGGACAGCCTGCGCAGCTCCTCCTCGTCGGTCCATTCGTGGTCTATCCCCCACAGGGACACCGCGTCAAAGCCGGCGGCCTTGATGAGCCTCATCTTGTCTTCGAGAGACAGGCCGAGATAGCCGAAAAAGTTGTATATACCGTTTTTGGGACTCAGCATCAGTCTATGATCCTTCTCAATATAGAATATGGCGGCAGGTCTGTCACCAGCAGGTGATCGTTGTTGGCTTTGGTGAGGACCCGGCCCTCCGTGTCGGTGAAGGTCTCCGGGAGAGTGACGGTCCTGACTCCGGCGGGGGTGAGCAGCTCTGCCTCTTCGCCGCCCTCAAACGAATTGTTGACCCGCAGCAGGCCGTCGGCGCCTGTGTGCCCCAGCAGCCTGGAGGTGAACAGGTAGGAGGAAGACCCGGTCTTGTAGTCCTCCGGGCCGATCTGTCCCTTCATAAAGCCTTCGGTGTAGCCCCGGTTGCTCACCCGGGACAGCAGAGTCTCTGTCTCTTCCCCGTCCATGGGCTCTCCGTCCAGCAGCCTCCTGTAAACGTTTACCACCGAGGCTATGTAGTGGACCGTCTTCATGCGGCCCTCTATCTTCAGGGAATCTATGCCTATGTCCGCCAGCCTGCCTGCATAGCGCCAGAGGGCCAGATCCCGGGTGTTGAAGAGATAGAGGCCCCGGGAGTCTTCAAAGACGGGCAGCAGGGAGCCGGGGCGCTTTTCTTCCACGAGATGATAGCTCCAGCGGCAGGGCTGGGCGCACTCGCCCCGGTTGGCGCGCCGGCCCGTCAGATAGTCGCTGATGGCGCAGCGGCCGGAGTAGGAAAAGCACACGGAGCCGTGGACGAACACCTCCAGCTCTATCTTTCCGTAAGTCAGCTCCCTGATCTCCGCTATTTGTTCAAAGGACAGCTCCCGGGCCAGGTTGACCCTGGCGCAGCCCAGGTCGGCGTAAAAGAGAGCCGTCTGGGCGCTCATGGTGTTTGCCTGGGTGGATACGTGTATGGGGGTCCGGACGTCTGCCTTCGTGAGAGCCGCCATGAGGCCCGGGTCCGCCACGATGAACCCGTCCGCCCCATCGAGGGACCCCGCCAGGTCAAGGATGGCTCCGTATTCCCCCGTAAAGGGATACACGTTCAGTGTGACATAGGCCTTTTTGCCCCGGTCATGCAGATACCGGAACGCCCGGGAAGCCTGGTCGGGGGTGAAGTTGCCCGCATAGGAACGGAGAGAATACTCCCCGAGCCCGAAATATACCGCGTCGGCTCCGTATTCGGCGGCCCAGATCAGCTTTTCCGGGTCGCCGGCAGGGGCCAGCAGCTCGGGCTTCATTATCTGACCTCGCCGGCCCTGAGGCTGAGCTCCTCGTAAAGTCTGCCCCTGAGGTCCAGCACGGCGGCGGAAGCCTCGCCGATGGGGACAGACTCCTTGCGCTGCTTGTCCCTTCTCAGGGACAGCTCCGCCTTGCCCTCGGCGGCTCCCTTGCCTACCACTACCTGAATGGGAATGCCCCACAGGTCATTGTCCTTGAACTTGACGCCGGGCCTCTCGTCCCGGTCGTCCAGGAGCACGTCCGCGCCGGCCATGGACAGCTCCTCGTAGAGCCGGGTGGCCATGGCGCACTGGGTCTCGTCGGCGGGGTTCACCAGGATGACCGACACCTCAAAGGGAGCGACGGACACGGGCAGGATCATGCCGTCCTTGTCATTGCTGACCTCGATGATGGCGGACATGAGCCGGCTGACGCCCATGCCGTAGCAGCCCATGATAAAGGGCTTCTCGGCGCCGTCCTCTGCCAGAAAGCCGGCGTTCATCTTGTCGGAATAGAGGGTGCCCAGCTTGAAGATGTGGCCTACCTCCATGCCCTTTTCGGTCTGGAGCTTGCCGTGACAGCGGGGGCAGGGGTCTCCCTTTACAGCGATACGCAGGTCGGCATATTCGGGCTCGGGAAAGTCTCTCCCGGTGTTGACGTTGATGATGTGCACGTCGGTCTCGCAGCCTCCCACGGCGTAGTTGACCATGTTGCGGATCTCGTTGTCCGCTATGAGCCGGTCCACCTTGCCCAGCCCCACGGGGCCGGCAAAGCCGGTGTCGGCCCCTGTGACCCGCATCACGGTGTCGGGCTCCGCCATCTCCAGGCTCTTGGTTCCCACTGCCCGGGCGGCCTTGCTCTCGTTCAGGTCTCTGTCTCCCCGGAGAAGGAAGGCATACACCTTGCCCTCGTGCTCATAGATGAGGGTCTTCACCAGCTTTTTGGGGCTGATCTTCAAAAAGGAAGCCACCTGGTCTATGGTCTTGGCCCCGGGGGTAGCCACCCTTTCCATGGGAGCGGGCTCCTCGGAGGAGGGGCGGTCACTGTGGGCGATCTCGCATTTTTCGGCGTTGGCGCTGTAGCCGCACTGAGGGCACACGAGTATGGTGTCCTCGCCCGAGTCGCAGATCACCATATATTCCTGATTTTCCTTGCCGCCTATGGCGCCTGAGTCTGCGTCCACCACCTGCGGAGCGATGCCGCAGCGGCGGAAGGTCCTGCCAAAGGCTATGAACATCTTGTGATACGACCGGTCCAGGCCCTCCCAGGAGCTGTCAAAGGAATAGGCGTCCATCATGATGAACTCTCTGCCTCTCACCAGGCCGGCTCTGGGCCGCGCTTCGTCTCTGCCCTTGGTCTGTATCTGATAGAGATTGAGGGGCAGCTGCCTGTAGCTGCGGACGTCCCGGCGGACTATGTCCGTCACCACTTCCTCATGGGTAAAGCCGATGGCGTAGTCGGCGTTTTTGCGGTCCTTGAGCTTGAAGAGCACGTCCAGGTCCCACCTGCCGGTCTCCTTGTAGAGATCGCCGCTGACCAGGGCGGGCATGAGTATCTCCTGGGCTCCCTGCCGGGCCAGCTCCTCCCGCAGGATGCGCTGTATCTTGCAGAGCACCTTGTAGCCCAGGGGCAGATAGTCGTAGATGCCAGCGGAGACCTTGCGTATAAAGCCGGCCCGCAGCAGCAGCTTGTGGCTGATGATCTCAGCCTCGGCGGGGATCTCTCTCAGAGTGGGTGAAAACATATTTGAAGCGCGCATAAAATGACCTCGGAAAACTATGGAATACTACACACTTATTATAGCATATCGGCCCGGCAAATAAAAGAACGGGGCTCCGGCAAGGGCCGCCGCCCGCCGGGGCCGGGCCGGCAAGAAAAAGGCCGGAAGGAGCTTCCTTCCGGCCGTATGCCGTCTATTTGTCGAGCCTGAAGGGGTTCCCCTTTTCGTAGGGCATATCCTTTTGGCCTGTCCCCTTGATCCAGGTGGCGAAAAAGGAGCCGGTCTCGGCGGCGCTGTCATAGTCCGTGAGGGTGACTGTGTTCCCATCCGTGTCTCTGAGCTGCACCGCGATCCCCAGAGTGCCCTCCGGATCATCCTTGACCACAGCGTTTTTGAGGGCGCTGACGTCTATGACCGGGGCGGAGCGCCGGTCCAGGAACTCTATGACGTTCACCGCGCAGTCCAGGGAGGCCTCCTGCTTTTGGCCTGTCACCTCTATCTCCAGAGTGTGCCTGCCGGGGCCCAGGCCCTCCTTTTCCCACACTGTGGAGAGAAACAGGTCCTTGCGGCCCTGGTTGTAGCCGAACAGGTCTCCGGCATCGACCCCTTCCCTGTAGAGGTCCACCGTGTCCGCCAATTTGCCGTCTATATACACGTCGGCGATACCGGCGTCGTTGAACCTGTTGTAGGTCCAGGCGCAGTAGTCTCCTTCAAACTCATATCTGATGCGGCTGCCTGGCTTCACCGAGCGCAGGCCGTGGAAATAGGGCAGGTGTCTGGCTCTCAGCCATTCCTGCCAGTCTTCCCCGTATCGGGCGTAGTCGGCGGGGCTTTTTTTCTGCAGGGCCAGGAGCACGGGGCCTCTGTATATGCACACCTTGCCCTCGGACTCCTCATGGCCCGTCTGATATCTGAGGCTCATGTCAAAGCCGATGTCGATGCGGTCGCCCTTTTGCCAGTCTCTTTTTATCTTCAGATACCCGCCGCTTTTGACTCCCTTCACGCTGCGGCCGTTCACCGACACGGAGGTCTCCCGGCTCCAGCTCGGGATCCTGAGGGAGAGGGTAAAGGAGGCCTCGCTGCCGGGGCTCACGGCTATGGAAACGCTGCCGTTCCGGGGATATCCGCCGGAGACCTCAAGGGTCACGGGCATATCCTTGTAATAGCCCGTGAGGACGCTGTCCCCGTACCAGTTGAGGGCCGGGCCTTCCTTGCCGGACATCAGGGCCCAGTCGGTGACTATGGCCAGCCCCCTGATGGCGTTCACCGTGCAGCAGTCTATGCCGTTGTTGCGGGCGGCCTCCCACAGGTTGGGGTCGGAGGGCACCACCATGCCGTCCATGGGGGTGTTGTAGCTGGTCCACCGGCCGTCCCGGGACAAAAAGCCCAGAGCCGCGTTGCAGACTGTCACCTCCAGCTCGTCGGCGTAAAGGGAATTGCCGGTGGCCCGCAGAGCCTCCACTCCCAGAGCCTCCCAGGCTATGGTGCAGCAGGTCTCCTCGCTGCGCACGTCCCAGGGGTTGCCGTTGGCCTGCTCCATGCTGGTCCAGGCGCCGTTGTTGTGCCGGTCATACCGGGCTATGCCGTGGAAGATGTTTTCAGTGGCGGTCCTGTAGTCCTCGTTGCCCGTGAGGAAATACATCTCCGGGATGATGAGGGCTGAGTGCAGGGCCTCCCAGCGGATGCCTCCCGCTCCGTTGTTCTGATACCAGGCTTCGCCGGCCAGGGCGCGGTTGAGAAAATTCAGGTTGAAGTGGGGGTCCGGGAACACCTTGTCGATCATATTTTGGCAGAACTTCAGGTATTTCTCGTCCCCGGTGATCTTATACAGATACGCCATGGAGTGGCCTATGGCCCAGTTGCAGTAGCCGGAGTCCGTCCAGGCCAGGCGGATGGGGTCGTCGAGAAACTTCTCGCACACCAAGTCGGCCATTTTCACGGCGCAGTCGAGGGCCCTTTGGTCCCCGGTGTCCTCGTACCACAGCAGCATGCCGTGCATGATGTGGTAGTGGTTCCACAGGTCCCAGCTCACCTTGCCGCATATGGACTTGTGGCCTATGCCGGTGAGCTGATAGGGCTTGGACCAGACTCCCAGATAGCCGTTGTCCGCCTGCAGGTCTATGATCCTGCCCACGAAGCCGTAGATGTATTCCCTCAGCTCCTCGTCTCCCGCCATGCGCCGGAGATACACCAGGCTCCGGAGGAACTTGCCGGGAAACTCGCCGGACCAGGGCAGGACCTCGGGGCATTCCTCTCTCTTGCGGAACAGCTCCAGCATGGAGGGATTTTGCTTCTCCAGAGTGGCTGCCCAGTTGTCCTTCAGGTTCTCGGCCTGCTCGCCGAAAAAGCCTCTGAATTCGCAGGCCGTCCGCCAGTCTCTCGTCAAGACCGGCTCCTGCTTGTAGTCCAGTGTGTGTCGGGGGTTTTTCATATTTGCATCCTTTGCAAAAAGGCATACGGAGCATGCCAGTATAAGTAATATCAATACAGAGCTTTTCATGTTATCACCTGTCAGAAAGCGGGACGCCTGAGAGCGCGCTGCCGGACAGCTGCCATACTGTGGCCGACAGCGGAGCTGTGTCATCGGAGAATATCCTGATCTCCCTTATGCCGCTGTTGAGGGATGTGGTGCAGGTCTGCCCGTTCACAAACACCTCCAGCAGCTGTCTGTCAACAAATATCCTGAGGTCGGCTCTGTCTCCCGCAGAAAAATAACCCGGGCCGGAGCCGGTCATGGAGGCGGCGCCGGCGATACCGACGGAGCCGTCGGCAGGGTCCAGCCCGGCAACCGCTTCCGAGCCGTCTTCAAGGAGAAACCTGAGGCCGGCCCTGCCTTTGAGGCTGTGAAAGCTGACTGACATTTCCAGGGCCTTGCACTCCGTTGCCGCCGTATATTCCCCCCGCAGAGTCAGGGTCCCGGTGTCTGTTGCCGGTCCTCTGAGGGCTTCGAATTCCGGCGCCGGCTCCTGGCAGAGCCGCTCTCCGTTGAAGGTCAGCACCCGGGGCATGGCGTGGCAGCAGGCCCAGGGCAGCAGTCCCGGCCCGGAGTTGTTCAGCCCCGGAAACAGGGCCATTATCAGCCGGCGCTCCGAGCCGCCGGGTCCCTTGTCGTCCACGCACAGGGGGTTGAAGCAGTGAAAGCTGCTTACAACGTCCAGCAGCATGCCCTCCTCATGCTCGGGTATAAATTTCAGGGTCTCCCAGTCAAAGCGGCCCACCCAGTATTTTACGGGATGTCCCCCCAGTATGAGCACGTCCCTGTCTCCGTAAAAGAGCAGGTAGGGGAATTCCATAAAGCCTCCCGTGCCGTTGTCCTTCCGGGCGCAGAATATCTCGCCCTCCTCCCGCCAGTTCTCCAGGTCCGGGGAGGACCACAGCATGACAGGGTCTCCCAGATTGCCCGGCCGCATGCCCTTGCTCAGCCTGGAGGTGATGGTGTACCAGACGCCGTTGTGCCGGAACACGTGTCCGTCGTGGTGGTATTTGCCGATGACCGTGTGCTTGTCCGTGTAGGACAGCATGCCGTCGTCGGACCGGGCCAGGACTCCGGTCTTGCCGTTCTTGCCCTGGGCGGTGTAAAGGGCCCTCAGGTCTCCCTTATCGTCGATGAAGTGATTCAGCAGGTATATGCAGAACACGTCGCAGTCCGCATCCGTCATGGGGGCTATGGGCAAGCCGGTCCAGTGCAGCAGGTCCGGCGAGGCGTAGTGGTCCAGAGACGAATATTTCAGGGTGTAGCGTATGCTGTGATACGAAAACACGTGATACCGTCCGCCGTAATAAAAGGCGCCGCAGGGGTCGAAGATGGTCCCGAAGGGCTGGGTCAGGTGCCAGAGGGGCCTGGCCGGGTCCTCCGCCGCCAGGTCTGCCATCACCTTCCAGGCGTCCCGGCAATCTGCTTCGGATCTGCGGCAGGAGGCGTCGTAAAAAGCGTTGCAGGCGGCCACTGCTTTGTCAAAACGGTCCGGGGACTTGACGGAAAGCCGCTTGCCGCCGCACAGGGCGGATATGCGGGCCGGCTCCAGGACCCTGTGCCACAGGGCCGCGGTGTCAATGGCGGCCTCGCGAAAACGGGCAAAGGGCTCGCCGGTCTCATAGGTGTCCGGCTTGAGGCACCTGAAGCCTCCCAGCACCAGATCGTCATCGAAGGGGGCCGCGAGGCCGTGGGTGAGAGGAAAACAGGCCAGCCTGACTCCGTCCTGCCAAAAAGCGATGCTGCCATTCCCCGCGGTAAGCGTCAGGTCGGTCCAGCCCTCGCCTCTCAGGAGCGCCAGGGGCACCTCGCGGTAGTTTTTGCCCCCGGGGACCCGGGCTCCGATAAAGGCCACGGCCAGATTTTTGGTCCCGCAGGGATAGACCCCCAGGCTGAGAAAGTCCGAATAGAAGAAGGTGCCCTCCTGGGGCGGGCCTTCAAGCCGGGCCCGGACGTATAAGGTCAGCTCATCCCCGTCGGGTCTGAAGCGGCGGGCCCTGTAGGTATTCAGAAGCAGGTATCCGCCCTGCAGGAGGGCGGCGTTGCCGTCGCCGCCTCTTTTGCGGGACTCCTCCGCTTCGCCGGCGGGCAGGGGATAAAACTCCACGCCGCCGGATATCTCGTGGTCAAAGGGGGTCGTCACGCTGCCCGCTCCGCCGGCAAAGTGCCACAGGCCGGCGGCTCCCTCCAGGGGATCGGCGTTCTCTGCAGGGGCGGCGCAGACCTGCCCGGCAAAAAGCGTCAGGACGACGCACAGGAAAAGCAAATAAAAGGCGTTATAAAACATAGTCGGTTATAGCCCCCGCCCTGGCGCAGACGGTCTGCATGAGCCAGTTTTTGTATAGAAATACCACCTTGTCGGCGGACGACGGGTTGAATATGAGATACCTGCCGGGCTCGATCTGTGTCAGATACACGCCGTTGTCCGTCACGGCGTGCCAGCAGGTCTGTGTCTCGGACAAAAGCTTTTCCAAAGGCCCGGCCAGGTCTTCAAAGCCGCTCACCCGGACGGCGTCCCTGAAGACGACGGCCCTGCCCTCCACGGTCCGGGAAAACTCCCTGCCTATCCACAGCAGGCGGCCGCCCTTTTCCGTCCATTCGGTGATGGCCCGTGCGGTCTCTTCTTCCATCCAGGGCTCGTCGAAAGCGATGAGTATCCGGTATTTCTCCAGAGCGCCGTCGGCGATGAGGGTCTCGCAGAGCATGTCATAGTCGGTAAAGCCTCTGAGCCTGGCGGCCCTTTGATACCAGTCCGAGGGGGATATGGCCAGGCTGACGGAGGGGTAAAACACCGCCGCCGGCGCCGCGGGGCTGCGCTTCTGCAGGGCGCCTATGCTCTGCCGCTGGGCCTTTTGCATGCTCTTGGCGCTCATGTTGTAGGCGTAGTCGTGGAGCTGGTCCGCTCCGGAGGCGGCCGCGTTGTAAATGCGGGCGGCGACTCCCGTCTCGTTTTCGACGCTGGCGGGCTCAAAGCCGAAATATGCGCCGTAATACCTGCCTGCCGTGGCCACCTGGCGGGTGACCGTGAAGTTGGAGGCGTAGTCCGAGCCCTCGTTGGTGATGCGCACTCCGCCGCCGTATCGGGCCGCTGTTCTGCTCTGAGCGCTGAAGTCGGAGCCCATTTCCGGCAGGGATATGCCGCCGGTGCACAGATATATCTGCCTGTCCGGAAACGCCCGGCGGGCGGCCTCCATCCATTTGCCGGCATATTCGGTCATGGAGAGGCGGTACCATGCCACAAAGTCCAGCCAGCGCCGGCGGAGATGAGGGTCTCCGGGGAGCCTGCGCATCAGGTCTGCCTTGCTCTCCTCGCTGTCAAAGGGGTAGGCGATGCCGCTCTCGTCGGTGAAGGAGGTCTTCCAGGCCTTGTTGACCGCGGCAAGAGTCCCGTATTTTGAGACTATATGCCGGCGGAAGGCTTCCCGGGCCGGCTCCTCGCCGCACCAGAAGCCCAGGTGGTTGTGGTATTCGCCGGGCAGTTCGAAGGTCCAGCCTCCTCCCGACACGGAGTAGATGGCTTCGCCGTAGTCGCCCTGTATGCCCAGGAGCACCGATTCTATGAGGCCGCCGGTGTCGTATCTCCCGGCAAAGGCCTTCATAAAACGCTCCGCGTATTCCATTATCCGCGGGGACCACAGGCTCTCTATCTTGCTGTCTGTGCCGTGCTCCGCGCAGCGGCAGGGGGTCCCCAACGACTCCCGGTACCAGGCGGGGGTGGCGTAGGCGGGGCCGGCTATGAGGAAGGGCACCCACCCAAGGCCCGCTGCCTTCAGGGTCTCCGCCACGGAGTCCCACACGGACCAGTCCCACCGGTCCCTGCCGGCGTCCTCTGCGGACTGCCAGGTGACGTAGCTTTCCACGGAGGTGGCGCCCAGAGACTTCCAGAGACGCGCTTCCTCCGGCGTTATCTTCGGGTCCGTGCCTCCTCCCTGTCCGAGACAATAGCTCATGTCTTTCATTGTCGTTCCTCGGTTTTCTGCTGCTTTTGCTCCGGCAGCGGCGGTATGTCAACCCCCAGGTTCTCCCGGGCAAAGCCTTTGACGAAGTCCCGGGCCGTCTCTCCGTGCTCCCTGAACCAGCTCTCGTCAAACACGCCCACCAGGTGCCACAAAGAGCGGGGGCCGGCGATGACGTATTCCGTCGCTCTGGCCTCCTTGCGGCTGTCCTTCGCCGTGTAGGTGCAGAGCCACAGATCCCGGGCCGTCTTTTCCCGGTAGTCCTTTTTGGCGGTCTTCTCCTGATCCTTGGTGTTTTGGTCCACGTAGCCCTTCAGGTCCGCCCCGGGGATGTTTTTGGCGGTGATGAAGCCCGCGGGCTCCGCCAGCCGCTTGCCGGGGATGATGAGCTGAAAGGCGTAGTCCTCGGTGCCTCCCGAATAGATCCAGTTTGCCGGGACGCGCACCGTCACCCGGGAGGGGCCGGAGCCGGCGTGGCGGGGAAACATCTGGTTGTGAAACTTGCCGAATATGATGATGAGCGCCAGCAATACCAACAGGCCTATGGTGGCGGGCTTATTCATCCCGGGCCTCTCTGGATACCACGTATATGGCGGTGTTGCCCCTCAGATTGGGCAGCACCCGGAGCATCTTCTGGCTGCCCCCCTGCTCGGCCAGATAAAAGGCCTTTTCGATCGTGATGTCGTTGTTTTTGCACAGCTCCATAAAGTCCGCAAAGGAGGAAAAATGTATGTTCGGCGTGTTGTACCACTCATAGGGCATGCTCTTGTTCTTGGGCATCTTGCCGGTGAACAGCAGCTGCAGACGGACGAATATGTTGCCGAAGTTGGGCGTGGTGACTATCACCCTGCGGCCCACCCGGGCGGCCTCCAGCAGAGTCTTGCGGCAGTCCGGCAGGGTCTGCAATACGTCGGAGAGGATCACGTAGTCAAAGCGCTTGTCCGGATAGTCCGCCAGGCCCGTGTTCAGGTCGTCGTTATATACGAAAAGGCCCTTTTTCACACATTCGTTCACGTGGTTGGAGTTCAGCTCCACTCCCTGACAGTGGCAGTGCCGCACGTCCTGCAGCAGCTGCATAAGGTGGCCTTCGCCGCAGCCCAGATCCAGGATCTTGGAGCCCTCGTTGACCAATTCGAGTATATAGGGGTAGGTGCCCCGTATGACCTCAAAGCGTTGTTTTTCCAGGCTGTTCATCATATGGCGTGCTCCATAAAGTTGGAGAGAAGGCCCGTGAGTATCTCGGCTTCCTCCAGAAATGCGTCGTGGCCCTTGTTGGTCTCCACTTCCGTGTAGCTGACGTCTCTGCCCGCCCGGCGGAGGGCGGAGACTATCTTTTTCATGGTGGCCGGCGGGAACAGCCAGTCCGAGGAGAAGGATATCACCAGGAACTTGCTCTCGGTCCGTTCAAAGGCCTTCCGCATGCTGCCGTAGTGGTGGTTCAGGTCAAAGTAGTCCATGCCCTTGGTGATATACAGATAGGAATTGGGGTCGAAGCGGTCAAAAAACTTTTGGCCCGCATTGTATTCCAGAGTGCCCTCGATGGAAAACTCTATGTCCCAGTTGAAGTCCGGCTTTTCCTTCTTCTGAAAGTCCCTGCCGTAGCGCTCCCGCATGTATTCCTCGGAAAAATACTGTATGAGCCCGATCATCCTGGCGGTCTTGAGGCCCTGGACCGGCTGCTCTTCCCTGTCGTAGTAGTCCCCGTTGTTCCAGTTGGGGTCGTTCATGATGGCGTTGCGGGCCACGCAGTCAAAGGCTATCTCTCTGGGGTCCACCGAAGCGGTGGCCGCCAGCAGTATATTCAGATCCATCATGTCGGGATAGTCGGCGGCAAATTGCAGCAGCTGCATGCCTCCGAAGGAGCCTCCGGCCGTGGCAAACAGCTTCTCTATGCCCAGAAAGTCCAGCAGCCTTTTCTGGGCGGCCACCATATCCCTGATGGTGACTATGGGAAATCTCATGCCGTAGGGCCTGCCCGTGGCCGGGTCTATGGACGAAGGGCCGCTGGAGCCCTGGCAGCCGCCTATGATGTTGGTGCAGATCACGAAGTATTTGTTGGTGTCAAAGGCCTTGCCCGGGCCTATCATCTCGTCCCACCAGCCCGGGTCCCGGTCCTGAGGGGAATGGTAGCCGGCGGCGTGGGCGTCGCCCGTCAGGGCGTGAAATATCAGTATGCCGTTGTCCTTCTGATCGTTCAGCCTGCCGTAGGTCTCGTAGGCCACCGTCACGGGGCCGAAGACCTCCCCCGATTCGAGGGTGAGGCTGTCAAAGGTGAATTGCTTTAGCTTGACCAGTCCTACCGTGGTAGGGTCCTGGGGGTCGTAGGGCTTGTGAGCCATTAAGAACCTCCCTGTTTGTGAACAAGAGTTTTTATCATAAGTCCTGTGACTATGAGCAGAAATATCCCGAAAATGATGCGCAGGGCCTTGTAGTCGGCCAGGGCCGCCAGGTCGGAGCCGGCAAGGGAACAGACGCCCGCCGCAGCTCCGGCTATGAGGCCCGCCGCGAGATCCACGTTGCCCCAGCGGGACTGGAGTATGACTCCGGTGACCGAGGTGGGGATGATGCACAGCAGGCTGATGCCCTGAGCCGTTCTTTGCTCCACTCCCAGAAGGAGCATGCAGGGGACCAGCACAATGCCGCCGCCTATGCCCAGCAGCCCGGACAGGATGCCGCTCGCGACCCCCAGCAGGACCAGCAGGGCATACAGGGCCGGGTTTGCCTCGGGAGCGGGGCGCAGGCCGAAAAGGCCCTGCCCGGTGACCCCGGAGTAGATGATGTTTGCCGCCGTCAGAAACAGCAGGCAGATAAACAGCAGCCTCAGAAGGCGGGTGTCGATACGCTTCACTATCCAGGACCCGACGAAAGACCCGGCTATCCCGCCGGCTATGATGAACATGCCGAAGGACCAGCTCACGTGGCCGTGAAAGGCGTAGCGGGTCAGGGCAAATACAGCGATAAGGCAGGCGCACACCAGGCTGATGCCCTGAGCCTTTTTTTGCGGCTTGCCCAGAAGCAGCACCAGCATGGGCACTATCACCGTGCCTCCGCCTATGCCAAGTAGTCCGCCCAGAAGTCCGGCGGCGGCGCCGGAGGCGGCGAGTATCAAGGTTTTTTTCATGATAAAGCTGTGTATGCCTGTGGATGTGATTTTTGGCTGCTATTATATTTTATCATAGAAAAAGGTTTTTGGCAAACCCGGGACGGGAGGGGCCCGGCGGCGCCGGCGCAGATTGCCAAAAACGCCGGGAAATGGTATCATTTAGATGGAGTAGCAAAAGGAGATACAGACATGAAAAAACTGCTTTTGATGTTGTTTGTGATAGGCCTGGCTGCGGGCGTGAGCGCCGCAGACAGCACGTTTATTCTTTTCGGGGTCCCCGACAGCGGCAAGCAGGGCTTTTGGGACGGATATCTGACCAACGTGAAGGCGGTCTTCAACTCGTCCTTTCCCTCGGTGCTCGCCAAGGGCTTCGGCTTTGAGTTCGCCGATCCGGACAAGGTCAAGTCCACCGCCTCCAGGCTGGGCTACAGCCCCGACTTTTACAACGCCATGGACGACGACGATCTGGCAGCCCTGGGCGCCGGCGCCGGAGCCAGGTATATCATCATCCCCCGGATCGCCACCAACCGGTGGAACTCTTTTTCCGACGGCAGCGAGACCGTGGAGCTGGCGGTGGCCTTCAAGGTCTTTGACGCGCAGCAAAAGCGCTACGTCAGCGATTTTACCTCCCGGTACTACGATTCCAAGGCCGCTACCCGCATCGTGACCGGCAAAAAGGACATAGACGAGCTGGTGCTGCTTATAGAGGCTCTCAGCGGCGACAAGGAGGACAAGAACACCTTTGCCACCGACAGCGTGTATGCCTTCATCAAGCAGGCGGCCGCAGATCTGGACAACTCTCTGGACGGCACCATTGCCATCAAGGTCAAGACCTCCCTGAAGCCGGGAGAGCTGACCATCACCAAGACCGACAAATGGAACTCCGTGAAGGCCGGCGACAAGGGCGTGATCTTTTTTGTCAAGGACGGCTCTCCCAAAAAGCTGGGCGCCGCCACGGTCAGCTACACCAAAAAGAACGAGATACATCTGACCATCGACTCTCTGTCGGATGAAAAGGAAGCCAAAAACAAGAGGGAATACGCCTTCGTGTTCACAGTCAGCGACCCCGTGGTGCGCACCGTGGCCTCCTTTGAATAAACACACACATCCACGCCGGCGGCAGCCGGCGTTTTTTTTGCGCCGGGACGCCGCAAAAAAAGGCCCGGCGGACTCGTCCGCCGGGGCCCTATTGCCGCCGGGTTTACATTACGCTCTGTACCCACTCTCTGACGGCGCTCTCTTCGGGCTGCTCCTCAAACCGGATGCCCTCCTTCCAGTCGCCCTTGCCTGCGGCCCGCTCCAGAAGGCTGCCGCTTTGGCCCAGGCCCACGTGGGTGGAGGTGCAGAAGGGGATGACTATCTTGCCTCCGAAGTCGTTGGCCTTCACAAAGGTGGTGACTGCCCAGGGGGCTTCGCCGTACCATATGGGATAGCCTATGAACACTGTGTCATAGCTGTCCCAGTCGGCTGCTGTCTTCTCCTTGAGCTCCATATCCTGCAGAGCGGGATCCTGGTGCTGCTTGTTCACCCGGCTCTCGGGGTCCCGCCAGTTCAGGTCCGCTTCGGTGTAGGGCTCGGAGACCTCTATCTCAAACAGAGCGCCGCCGGTCTCGCCGGCTATGAGCTCCGCCACTCTCCGGGTGTTGCCCGTGCAGGAAAAATATACAATGAGGGGCTTTTTCGCCTCCGCCGCCTTGTCAGACGGGAGGGGCTCAGGTTTGCCCGCAAGCTCGGGCGCGCCGTTAGGCTTTTCCTTGCCGTTGCAGGCGGAAAGTCCGATGAGTATCGCCAAAGCTGCCAGTATCGCCAAAAAGGTCTTCATGGGGTGTACTCCTTGTCTCCGGCGCCTTGGCGCCGGGTGTTTTTCTCATTATAACCCATTTGGCCGCCTTTTGCAACAGGCCTGCCGGGCGCCGGCTCCCGTCAGGAGCCGCTCCTTTCGGGAAATGAGACGAAGAGGCTCCGGCCGAAGGCGTCCGTCACTGAGTGATATTCCATGCAGAGATAAAAGGTCCACTTGCCTGTCCACCGGGAATAAGCGGCGTTGAAGCCGGTGATGCGCCCTCTGACGGTCACCTGCTCATTGTTCGCGGCGTATCCGGACTCGGAGGGCCGGTCCGGCTCCCGGCATATGATAAGGACCTCTGTATTCGCGGGGACGCTGGCTACAGTCAGGCAAAACTCCCCGGATACGGGCAGGGCGGCGCCGCTGTCTTCGCCGAAGAGGTCACAGGACAACAGTATGCGTCCCGTGACGGCTGTGTTCAGAGCCTCCGGCAGGATATACTCGTCATACCAGCGGGGCAGCAGCCGCCGCTCCGGGTTAAGCTCCGCAGCGCGGGCCTCCGGCACCAGCATGTCCAGTATTTTCCCGGCTTCGTCAGAGGTCAGAGGCTCCAAAAGCCCCGTCTTGTCCGTCTCGTCCCGCAGGGCCGGGTCCGTCAAATGTCGACTGAGGCGGCTCATGAAGTCCATATTTGCATCTTCCCACTCCGCTTCGGAGAGAGAAAAGTTGACCCAATGATCCGGGAGGACCAGACAATGGCTGTCGGAAAAAGCCTCTATATGCCCTATGGCGTTGATCCTGCCCGTGCCGTCTGCCATGAGCAGGCGCCCGGACTGCTGCAGCATACGGGCCAGCCGGACCATTTCGGCCCCGGAGGCCGGTCCGGCCTCCGGGTCTCTCAGCTTTGCCGCAAGGCGGTCGTCAAAGGGGCAGCGTATCTCGCCGGCCGGCCGGAGCGTCCGGACCAGAAACCAGACGATGCTGCCGTCGGCTTTCAGCCGCTCCAGCACCCGGGCGGTCAGGGGTGTGTTTCTCGTCATAGCCCTGTCCTCCCCCGGTCCAGATAATCCAGGACCGCTGGCGGTCCCGGGGTGATGCGGGAGGGGGCTATATCCACGTCTATATGCACCACCAGCCTGGCGTCGGCGCTGTAGTGGTCGGAATAACGGCAGCCCGTGATCTGCCCCTCCACGGTCACAGAGTCGCCCACGGACAGGTCCCGGCCGCCGAGGTCCGCGTCGGAGCGGCAGGTGAGGGTGATGTTGACGCCTCTGTCCCTGGCGCAGGATACCCGCAGCAGGTCTCTCTCCGTGTCAAGGGATGTGACAAAGCCCCGGGCCCGGAAAGCCTCCCCCTTCAGCTCGTTGGCGCTGACCTGAAAGGCCCGGCACAGAAGGGAGGTGATGCCCCAGAAGGAAAAGTCGGCGTATTCGGCGCCGGCGGCGCTTTTGCGCAGCAGGGCTCCGGCAGTCCGGCGGGTGATAAGGCACACCCCGGACCTGTCAAAGCAGTCCAGGCGGAGACGGCCGGCGTGGGGATAGTGGTAGTCCAGCACCACCCAAATATAGCGGCAGGATACGGCTTCCACCCGCCCTATGCCGTACACCGAGCCGGACCTGTCCGCCATGAACACCCTGTATCCACGGTCTTCCAGAGTGACGCCCGTATCCTCTATGATGGGGCCGCTTTCCGCGAGGGCGTAGAGGCTGTCTTCTTCCGGGCCGGCGGCCTGCTCCCGGCAAAAGGGGGCTGTGTTGGGGAGCCTCTGCTCCAGAGCCCCGTTGTCGCACCGCAGACACATCCATTTGAGGGCGGTGTCCGCCGCCAGCTC
Organism: Abditibacteriota bacterium; assembly: GCA_017552965.1. NCBI lineage: Bacteria > Pseudomonadati > Abditibacteriota > Abditibacteriota bacterium. The sequence continues at coordinate 35,164 of JAFZNQ010000112.1, forward strand.
CGAGATGATCTCTCGTGTAATGGGTCGTACTTCTTTCATATCTTCTCCTTTGACGCTCCTTTCAATGCGACGGAAAGGGGCGGCAGACGCCGCCCCTTTCCGCAGGCCTTTATTCCCCGGATCTGACCAGGTCGTGCAGGGTCAGCTCGAAGCGGGCCCGCCTGCCGAAGCTCAGGTCCGTCCCGGTCAGCAGCCCCGACACCTCCACCGGGTCTCCCCGGCGCAGAGCCCTTGCCTTGGCCAGCAGGGCGCTGTCCGAGGGGTCGAAGACGCAGGAAAAGACGGCGCCGGCGTCTTCGCCAAAGGCTTCGATCTCCAGCTGCGCAAAACTTCTGCGGTCGTCCCAGCCGGTGCGTTCCCGATAGTCTTCGGCTATGCCGCAGACTCTGATGAGCCTGTCTGCCGACAGATCGGGGACGTTTCCCAGGTCAAAGGCCATATCGTCCGATACCCAGTCGTCTTCGAACCGGAGGGCGCTGCAGGCCTTTTCTTCGCAAAGGCTATCCGCTGCGTCAAGCAGCCTGCGGGCGGCGGCTTCGGATAATTCCATGAAGCCAGCCCCACTCAGATCGCGGTCCTCGTCTTCGGAGAAGGCGGAGCTCACGTCCGGACAGTCCTCGGTGAAGAAGTCCGGGACAGCCCATATATAGCGGTCCGAGGCGGCTTCGATGCGGCCTATGGCGTAGAGGGCTGCTTTTCTCTCGGTGTCGCGCGTTTGCAGGGGACAGAGGAAAAACACCCGGCTGCCGGCCAGCTGCGGCGCGATGACGCTCCAGTCGGAGTCCGTCTCCTGCCCATAGCAGATGATCTCCGATATCCGGCGTCTGCGGAAGCCCCTGTCGTCAAGGGAAAGGCACACCTCTTTCAGAGGGGCGCTGCAAAAGACAGCGAAGCTGCGTTCGCTGCGTTCGTTTCTCAGCCGATCTATATCTTCGGCGGTGATGAAGGTGACGTTGCGTGTCATAGCATCTCCTTTATATAGTCTCATCCGCAGCCTCGCCGCAGGGGGTGACGCTGCAGTCCGCGAGCCGGATCTCCAGGGTCCGGCTCTCCTTGCCGTCTTCTTCCTCGCTGATGCGGGTCCGCATGCGGGCCAGCCGGCCTTCCACGACGACGCAGTCTCCCTCGGAGAGAGACTGCCCGGGGTCAGCATGGAAAACGACCCTCATGTCCTCGCCGGCGATGACGCAGCGTCTCCCGTGTACGCCGGTGACGGCGCCTTCCACGCGGAAATGCTGAGGGGCCAGCCGGTCTGCGAGCCGGTTGTCCATGTCCGCAAGGCTTTCGGAGGTAAAGTCGGTATAGACGTGGACGCCGTCAAAGGGCTCTATGCAGTCCAGTATCTCCTCCGCCGCAGTCCTGGTGACAAAACCGTCGCGGGTCCAGAAGTCGGAAAAAGGCTTCTCGATATAATAATCCAGCACTACCCAGAAATACCGGTCCGAAGCCGCCTCTATACGGCCTATGCCGTAGATGCCTTCCGAGCCGTCCATGAACACCCTGCAGGCAGGGTAGTCCCGGAGGAGCTCTGCCTTGACGGCGTTCTTGTCGGGCTTGTTTACGCTGTCGCGCAGCAGGCCGCTCTCTATGAGGCTGTTCTGCTCTTCGCTCAGAGCGTCCGCTATGTCGCCCGCGATCTCGTCCGTGTCAAAGCGGCATACGGCTTCGTTGTTGCGGCAGCCGAGCATAAGCCATTTGGCGCCGGACGCCAGCCGCAGGGCTGCCAGGTCTTCGGCAGTCAGGGATCTGAAGTTTATCATGTGATACTCCTTAAAAAGTTGTCGTTATTGCAGACGGGTCTGCAAAGGTGGGTGCCTGTAACTCGGTAGATGGTGTGTGTCTCGCTATAGGCGCGGCCTCCTGTATCCGTGGGCCCCGGTCAAAAGCGGTCCTCCTGCCGGGCGGCAAAGGCCGTCCGCAGCAGCGCCTGCCCGAAGGGCTCCGTAATTCTACTGTGACTGTGATGCTCCGATACGCAGACCAGAGTCCTGCGCACCGCAAAGAAAAGGGGATAAAGGGATCAAAAGGATGATCGGCAGCTTCTCTGCAGCCTGCGGCTGCAGACACCCCTATATTAGTTGGCTGGTCCGGGACAGTGCCCTCCGGCCGGCAGGCCGGACATTATATTATACGCATGGGCGGGGAAAAATATACCCGGAAAATGCGTTTTTTTCGGCGGCGGGAGCTTTTTTTGCGCCGGCGGCCCCGATGCCTGCCGGGTCAAAAATAATAGCCGCCAAAAGAACCATAGAAATAGGCCTTGACCTTGTCCCCCAGATCAGCTGTGACCTCTCCGAAGGAGGCTCTGAAATCTATGACGGTCAGCCTGAGGGTCCCCGCTCCGGCAAGCCTGCGCAGGTCGTCGGGCACCAGGTCCTCCGCGGGCAAGCCCCGCTCTTCCAGCCTCCCCGCGATGTCGGCGAGGACCCTGGCCAACACCTCCACGCGCAGGTTCAGGCTGTCGGTGGTCAGGTTGAGCCGGTCCGCCCAGTCCTTGTAGTTCAGCCAGGCTTTGTCCGTGGTGTGCCTTTTGAAGGCTCCCACGTACACATGCGCTCCTCCGGCTATAAGGGCGTTGATCTCCTCTTCTTCCCGGGCGAGCCCGTTCGTTGTGTTGAGGGCGGGCCTGTCTATGAGCCTCAGCAGGACTCCGATATAACCGCATATAAAGGTCATGAGGACGGTCCTGCTGCCCTGCTTTATACCCGTGAGCCCGAGGATCTCCGGGACCAGCGGGTCGGCGTCTTCGGTGAAATAGCGTTTGCCCGCGTAGGCCGCGGGGCCTTCTTGGTCGCTGTCCGGCACGGCTATGAGGAAGACCACGGAGCTTTTGTTCCAGAGGACCACGTCCGCCATGCCGGTCTTTCCCCGGAAGGGAGAGGGGTTCCGGAAGCCGAAGGCCGTCTTGTCGGAGGTGAACCGGGTATTGAGTCTGTTCCTCTGATAAAGCTGCAGGCTATTAATGTCCCGATGAAAATACAGCAGCTCGTCCAAAGGGAGCGATTTGGCCTTTTCCAGGGCGGCGGCGTTTGCCGGGTCAGCCTGTATGAGCTGACAGTATTTGCGGACAAAGGCGTCCGTGTCTTCTATGTCGAACACTTGCGCCAGGCCCTTTGCCGCCTCCTGGTGGTCTCCCTCGGCGGCCCTGGCCAGATAAGGCTTGACGGCCTTCTTCAGGCTCTTGGTGGAACGGAAGGGGTCCAGCAGATCCAAAAGGTCCGGGATCACCGCTTGGGGATAGGCCGCCCGCCTTCTTTTTTCTGCTTTCCACGCGTTAAACCGATCCCCCAATTCCCTGGGGCTGATGCTTGCCATGCTTTCCTCCCTATACCAATTGCTTATGCGTAATCCGCAGCAGGATAATTCCGCTAACGGTAGTAATAAAACAGACCTTTCAGTTGCTTTACTGTCTCTGCGACTTGTTCCCGGGGCTGCCCCTTCATGCCCCTGAGCCTGTCGGGATTCAGTATCCAGAAAGCGCGGGAACGGTTATAGCCCCCTATGCACAGATCGGCAACGGAATCACTGTACCGCTCGTCTGCGGATATCCTGAAAAGCCTTTTCCCGGGGCGGGCCATAAAGGCCTGCAGCACCTTTTCCGGCTCTGTGCGCATATCGCCCGGGCAATATGAGGTCCCTTCGCTCACGGGAGCCCCTGAGGGGTCCGTGGCGTCCCGGGTGTAGTATATATGCGCCTTGCCCCGGCAGTCCGCCAGCAAGACCTTTTCCTGTCCGTATCTCTCCGCCAGGCCTATGGCCAGACCGTGCAGATACTCTTCATCCTCTGGTCCGGAGCAGAGCGCGGTCACGATCTCCTTGTCAATATTATCCCGGCCGAATATCCGGGAGCCCACAGGGTCCAGCCGGCAGCTGTATGCCTCATCCAGCATCCATCTGCGCATGGCCTCCCGGTCTTCCGGTTCCCGAGGAGTCTCTCTGTCTCCGTCTTCTGCCCCGGAGTCATATGAGCCGAACAGGGAGAACGTGTCAAGGCGGGCAAAACCGGCCAGCATCTGCAGCTCTTTGGTCATCTGTCTGTTCCGGAGCTCCGGCCCCTGTCCCCAGGCGGACACCAGAGCCATAGGCTCCCCTTTTTCGAGATGCCCGGAGAGGGCTTTCAGGGCGCTGCCGCAGACGGGATATTGGGCAAACAGGCCGCAAAACGGGGCGTCGTTCCACAGAAACGTCTCTGCGGGGAATTCGTCGTCGCAGGCTCCGGAGATGAGCCCGGCAAACAGCCTCGGGTCCTCCAGAAAACGGTTCAGGTCATGATATACGTAAACTCCCCAGGAATTGGGGCTCTCGGCCCTTGCTTCATAGTTGTAATAATCCCGCTGCGTAAGCCCGAAATTGTCGCGCAGATACAGGCGGACCATTTCCGTGAGGATCTTCGCAGGAGCATCGCAGTCGAGACTGACCTTCATGCGGAGCACCCCCATATCCGAGGGGATAAAGCCGCCCCTCTCTATACGGGCCTCCTTCAAGGGTTCCACGGAAAAGGTGAGGACCCTGTCCGCATAGAGCCTGTAGAGATCCCTCTCGTACTCGATACGGGTCCCGTCCGCAGCGTAAAACCACTCCCGGGGCAGTTCATCGGGAAAAAAGGGGAATTGCACCTCGCCCTTGAGCCCCATGATGTGAAACCGTTTGCGCCTGTAGCGGCGGTCTATAGAGTCCCGCAGCATTTCCGTGTCGATCGCTTTGTGCTTCAGCAGTGTCAGAGCCTTCTCCGAAGCGTCTTCTGGTATAGTGTATATCATATCCGCCCTCCTTTTGCCGCAGCATCGCCCTCCGCCTGTCCTTTGTCCGGCCGCAGGCCGTGGAGCTTCAGCTTCAGAGTGCGCAGACCGTCATGACCTACGGATATCTGCCGCAGCTCGCCCCTGACCTCAGCCGGATCTCCGGGCCGCAGTTCCCTGGCCAGGTCCAGCAGGTCCGTGTCGAAAGGGTCGAGGTCACAGCAAAGGCGGGTGCCGGATCCCCTCCAAAATGCATCCAGCGTCAGGGTCGCCTGCCCCGTCAGCGCGGAGCCCTTGCCCCATTTGGTCCGTTCGCCAAAGCCTGCGGCATAGCCCCGGACGCTCACCAGCCTCTCCGGCGGGCAGCCGGGGATATCGGCGATGTCAAAGAGCAGGTCGCAGGCGGCGTGCCGTCCGTTCTCCCGGACGGTGCTCACGGCCTTTTTGCCCGAATCGAGGGACAGCCGGTCAATAATTCTGCCTGCGGCAGCCCCGGATATTTCCGCAAAGCCGTATTCCCGCAGTACTGCTGATTCCCGGCGGTAATAATGGCGGGCCAACTTAAGCTTGCGCGTCGCGCGTTTGGGCAGCAGGTCGCCCACTTCGGGCATGCTGCCTGTGTAAAAGTCGGGGATCGCCCACATATACCGGTCGGAGGCTGCCTCTATGTGCCCGACGGCGTATAAGGGGTATTTCCTGCCGGCTCCGCCCTTGCAGACCATAAAGACGCGGCTGCCGACGAGCTGCTGCGCCACAAGGCCCAATTCGCCGTTTTCCTGGCAGCAGCGGCCTATCTTTACCTGCAGGGGGATGCACACCTCGCCGAGGGGCGCCGGGCTGTAAACCGCGAACTGTCTGCCGCATTGTTCTGACCGCAGGCTTTTGACCGTTTCCCCGGAAATATGCTGATGGCGGGGGGCGGGGCTGTCTGCGAGATAAAAGGTGACAGTATTGTCTTCCGAGCCTGTGCTGATGGCTGTGCGGCTGGTTTTCAGAAGCATCAGACGGCCTTCCGCTGCCGCCCGGTCTCCGACGCGCGCTCCCGGCTCGAGGGCGCATTTCACTATCCATTTCGTCCCGAGGTCAAAGGGGACAGTCAGGGTAAGGGTCTCGTTCTCCGTGCTGCTGACGGTCCCCTCAAAGCGGAGCCAGCAGGGCTCCAGCTTTTCCGGGCGGAACACCGCCAGGTCATTCAGCCTCTCGGGGGTCAGCTCGGCGTAAACGTGAGCGCCTTCAAAGATTTTGCGGGAGTCGAGTATCCTGGCGGCGGAGGCGCCGGAGATGAGGCCGGTGTCGAAGGGCACGCAGGACGTCTCTTCGAGCCACAGCTCCGCTGTCACCCACACGTACCGTTCCGAAACAGCTTCTATGCGTCCTATGGCGTAAACGCCGCACCAGTTGGTCATAAACACTCTGTAGTTCCGGAAGTTCGCGGCGATATCTCTTTTGACGGCCTCTGCGTCAAAGCTGACGCGGTTCCTGAAGACTCCGTAATACGACAGAGCCGTCTCCACTTCTTCCTGTTCGGCCAGTATGATGTTCGCCAGCTCGTCCATGTCAAAGCGTACCGAGGCGGGTTTGCCCTTGCAGTCTTCGCAGCGCAGGATCAGCCATTTGGCGCTGTGATCCTGTCTCAGAGCCGCAGCGTCTGCGGCTGTCAAAAAACTAAGACGTGTCATGATATACTCCTTTGTATCCGTTGTCATTGCGGCAGAGCAGGCAGCCCGGCTCGCCGACCTTATCCCGGCCTATTGATAGCCCATTACTGCCGGGCAGACCTGCAGGTTGACGCCCCCGGGCAGGACCAGCCCTCTGAGCCCTGCGGGAAAGACCTCGTCCGGGTCTATATTGCGCTCTTTCAGCTTTTCGGACAGGCTGCGGTAAACCGCGGTGATATCCGCCGAGCGGCTCTGCAGGCGCTCCGCCTCTCTGTTGAGCCTGTTTGCCAGGCCGTTGTATTCGGCCTTGCGGGGAAAGCTGCGTGGGCCTGCGATGCCCAGATACACCTGCGCTCCGCCGGCGATAAGGGCGTTGATCTCTTCTTCCTCTTCTGCCAGACCGTTGTCCGTGTTCACCGCCGGACTGTCGAGTATCCTGTGGAGGACTCCCGCAAAAAGCAGCACGAACTGCCTGAAACGGGTCTTCTCATATTCCGGTCCCGTGTATTCCAGAGTATAGCGGAGCAGAGGGTCTGCGCTGTCTCCCGTCATACGTATGCCAAAGCTGCGGGGGGCGTCCGACACGCAGCCGCTGCCGCAGAGAAAGACGATCTGCTCCCGGTTCCGGAGCACCACGTCTATGACGTCGGTCTTTCCCCGTAGCGCCGACGGGTTTCGGAAGCCGAAGACCGTCTTTTCCGAGGAAAACCCCGTGATGCCGGCAGTGGTTGACAGCCATCTGATATAGTCTGCCCTGTCGCGATAATAAAACAGCAGTTCATACAGCGGCAGGGACCCCTGCGGGTTTTCCATTGCCGCCGGCATGTCCGGATCCGACAGCATCAGCTGCCGGTATTTCCGGGCAAACAGCTCCCTGTCGGCGCCGATGCCGAACAGGTCCGCCAGGTCCAGGCCGTCGGAATAGTGATCCTGCGCGGCCTTTTGCGCCGCAGCCTGCAGCCCTTTTTCCTGCAGCAGCCCCGAGGGACAGAGAGAATCCAGCAGCGCAAGAAGCCCGCTGACAGCCTGCCTCCGGTCGCCCTTTTTCTTTCGGCCGATCCACTCTTCCAGGGCCCTGACAGTCTTCGGGGGAAGGGGCTGTCCCAGCTGGACGGCGTTCATGGTGTGGTATAGATGATCAAAGCTGGCCATATGCGCCTCCGCTGCCCGAGCTGAAAACAGGCTCGCGGGCATAAACGACAGGGGATACAAGAAGGGACCGAAGAAAATGGCGTCTTCTCCCGCTGCCGGCCTTCCGGACGACCGGCTGCGGGCTCCCCATATTAGTTGGCTGCTCCGGGATCTGAGGCCCGGACGGTCGGCGTCTATCGCCGAACGATGTATGGACTGTGCGCCGGCAGGAGCTGCCTTTCGGAAATACCGCGCCTGTGTGAGCGCCTGACTGCGCCTGCGGATCAAGGGGCGATCTGTGTGAGGCCGAACACCTTGCGGCTCTCCGAAATGATCGGGCAAACAACCTCCGGCAATATTATTATACCATAAAGACAAACAAGAAAACAACTGCCTGAGGTGTAATTGTGCCAAAAATATTTGTTATTTTTGCAGACAGTCCCTTTTGTGACCTGTTTTCCGCAAGTAAGCGTTCACTCTGCGCTCCCGTCAGGGCTGCCGGTATCCGCTCCGTATCTCTTCATGAACTCCGAATATGCGGCCGGATCTTCCCGCTGCAGGAGCCCCGCGAGCCGGTCTGCTGGTATGGCGGCAAAGCCAAACCGGACGCCTTTTTCTCCGAACAGGTCAAACACCGAGGGAGAGCTGGCGGCCAGACGGTCCGTAAACAGGGCGCAGTCCCCGATGAGTTCCTCCCGGGCCGCCTCATAATGCCGGGGGTCGATGTCTGTGCCGGCAAAGTATTCCGGCTCCGGAGCCCAATAGCAGAGCGCCAGGGTGATCCGGCTCAGGGTGCCGGGGAGCCCTCCCAGATAGCACCGCTCGTTGAAAATGCCGATGATATGCCTGTAGAGCTGGGCGGCGTCCAGGCGCCGGAAGTCTCGGGAGTTGACCCGCTTCCGGAGGGGCGCCAGAGCCTCGAACAGTCCGGCAGGATATCGGGACGGGTCGCCGTAGGCGTGATCGAGGACCTTGGGCGGGTCGCACAGCCACTCCGAGAGCTTGGTCTCCACAAAGACGCCATTTTTTCCGTCATACAGATAAGCGTCCAGATTGGCCGGCCTGTTGCTGCCCCATAAGACCCGCAGCTTTTTTTCGTATTCTATCCTGTAAGGGCCGCCTTCCGGCCCGGAGTCCGCTGCCGGCGGATATGAATGCGCGCTGCTCTCTCTGAGATCGCCGGCGAAGACAGCCTCGGGCCCGTTGCCGAATATATTGAAGGTCAGGGCAGACGAGCTGGCGACAGAGTGCAGCTTGGGCGGCTGCAGACTGCCGTGTTTATCGACGTATTCCTCCAGCTCCCCGCCGTCGCCTTCTCTGTAGGCGCGCTCCGTGTCCGGGGACATGCTTTGGAGCAGGTTGTCGTCCCGGCGGATGAAGTAGAAGTCTCTCATCCGGGTCTTGTAGGGGCAGTCCTCTGCGTCTCCCCGGAAAACCGGCCGCTCTGCGCCGGGATGCAGCCTGAGCCATCTGTCTTTGATGACTTTGTATAATGATAGTCGCGAAATGATCATTGATCCTCCTTATTTGCTGCCCGGCATCCTGAAAATGCAGAACAGTATGAATATACAGAATATATAAAACATTACTTCCTTCATAGGGCGGGTGGAAAACGGGAACCTGCAGCCCGTGGGGCTGCGCTGCGGGAACAGCGGGGCAGCGGCTGCGGCAGCTGCCGGGGCTTTGTGAATAAACAAGCGTAAAAAAAATACGCGGGCACATCCACACCTTCCTTTATATACATGGCAAAAAGCTGTTGAGACTCTTTGCCGGAGAACATGGTCCTCCATTTATAGCTGACGGCAAAGCAGCCAAAATTGTTCCCCGGCAGGCGACATCTTTTTGCCGGCCAGGGCAACACACCCCGCGTCATCCCGGCGGAACGGCGCCCGGCGGTCAAGTCAGAACGTCATCTCGGCGCCACACTCCGCGTCATCTCGGCGCCTCCGCAGGAGGCGGTAAGAGATCTACGGGGTCCCCGAAAAATCGTAAGATTTTTTGGGGTGGTTTGCGGACCCCACCGACGGCATTCGCCGTCGGTGTCTCCGGCTCCCCGGGATATCGTTTAACTGTCAAACATCAAGCTGCATATGACGTAAACATAGTAAAGAACAATACCCACAGGAGCCGTAATAATGCAAAAGAGCAGAATCAGTATAAAACTTATGGCGTCGTTGCTTTTCATAATAACACCTCTTGTTAAACCGGATCCTCCGCTGCAAACAAACCTACTGTCCTTGTTTATTAGAATCTCCAAATCTACTCAGGAATCTATCTGTTCTCTCTAAGAGTTCCCAAATTCTTTCTGCGAGCATTAAAGATCCTAACTTTTTGATCACCTCACTATAGAATTCAGAAGTCTTTTATGTCCTGCATTCTACTATACGATAAGGCGCCTGACCTTTGATACTCCTTTTGTGATCGCGCGGCAGATAAAGCCGTCAGATACATGATCCCCGAGAGGAGCCTCCCTCATTTCTTCCCAAATAAAATACTCAAAGCCAGGCTGACAATGGCTATGGTAACCAGCAGCTGCATCACACACCTCCTTTACTTACTGATCGCGCGGCGTTTATATCTGACAGATGGCGGCATCCCGCTCCGGCGCGTTCCCGACTGCAGCCGGATCGCGAAAGGCGGCGTATTTTCTCATGAAATCCAGCGTCACCTCCCGGGTCCCGCCGTTTCTGTGTTTGGCGATGATCACCTTCGCCTCTTCCGCCGGGTCCTGCCCGGCGTCACCGGAGGCGCTGCCGTCATAATAGGAAGGCCTGTGCAGCATGAGTACCATATCCGCTTCCTGCTCTATAGAGCCGCATCCTCTCAGATCGCTGAGCTGAGGCCTTTTGTCCGGGCGGTCCTCCAGCTTGCGGTTCACCTGAGACAGAGCCATCACCGGACAGTCCATTTCCTTGGCCAGGAGCTTGAGCCCCCGGACTATCTCGCTGATCTCCTGGTTCC
>JAFZNQ010000113.1 GCA_017552965.1 Abditibacteriota bacterium
CCCATCACCAACAAGATAGCCCGCTACAAGGGCGAGCTCTACGCCATACCCACCTCCATGGGCCTCCTGGGCATATTCTATCACCCGGAGATATTGGAAGCTAACGGCTACAAGCCGGGCGAGGTGCCCCAGACCCTGGAGGAGCTGACGGAGCTGTCCAAGAAGCTGGCCGTCATGGACAAGAACCACAACATCAAGACCATGGGCTTTTTGCCAGGGGAGATGCCTTCGTTTCTGGCGGCCTGGGGCAACGGCCTGTGGGACTACAAGACCGGCCGCCTGACCCTGAACACCGAGGGCAACGTGAAGGCCTTTGAGTATCTGGTGAACCTGAGAGAGTATTACGGCGGCTTTGACAAGGTGGCCAAGTTCGAGGCGGGCCTGGAAAACGCCGGCGGCAACGGGGTCCTCATGCCCTTCTTTGCCCGCAAGATACTCTTTTTGCACACCGGCGCCTGGCATATAGCCCTCATCAATCAGCAGATGAAAAAATACGCCAAGGACTACAAGACCATGCCTACCCCCGCCCCGGTGGGAGGCCACAAATACTACTCCTGGCTGGGCAACTGCTTCCTGGTGATCCCCAAAGGCGCCAACAATCCCAAGGGCGCCTACGAGTTCATCAAATACTGGTCCGGCATCACAGACCCCGACGAGGGAGCCAAGGTGATGCAGCTGGGGGGCTGGCTGCCCTCCTTCCGGGCCGTGAGAGACTCGAAGATATATCAGCAGTGGCTGGACGAAAACCCCACCCAGCGGGCCTTTGTGGACATGATGGAGTCGGACAACATCATCTACTATCCGCCGGTGCCCTATCAGCTGTATATCTTTGACCGCCTCAACTACTACTATGACAAGTGCATCCGGGGCAGGATGAAGCCACGGGAGGCCCTGCAAAAGCTGGAAGAAGACGTGCAGGAAGAGATAGAACGCCGCAAGAAATTCAAGCTGGATTAGCTCCGGCACCGCCGCTCCCCGTGATCCGGGGAGCGGCTCTGAAATACACTCCGTCAAATAACGTCTCGGCCATTCAATATTATGTGGAAAACGCTTTGTCCATAGCGTTGAAGCCTTGCAGCGGCGGAAGCATTATCTGGGTTGACTCTTCGGAACTGCCTGACATTTTTTCTGAATATCAAGTGAATTCATATTATTGACATTAGAGGTGCAATGTGAATAAGAGTGTCGTTTTTGCCATAATGTTAGTTATGGCAATAGTGGTCGGCGCCTTGATAGTATATGGAAAAACCGGCAATACCGGTACATCCGTATTCGGACAGACAGCCATTCAGCCCAAAGCGTCCAAGAACATTACTGCAGCTTCGTCAGATGCCGGAGAGCAGACGAAAAAAAAAGTGAACCTCAGAAAACTCGCCAAAACCGGCATTATCAGCGACATCTACCGCAACAATACTTGTATTGCAGGAACCTCGGAGGAACTGTTTCCTATAAGCGCCGGCAGGAGTGCGGTTTTCCGCACTGTCTGCGAAACGGGACTTGACAAAAACGGGAGTGATATATCGGCGCGCAAAACTCTGTATATTATTCTGCGCGAGAAAGGTCCCGACGGCTTGAAGTATACTGATGAGGTAATAAAAACTCTTGTTAAGAACTATAAGGAGTTTACAGAAGGGGCATTCGATTTTAGTCCGAGGATCATTGATGCCGAAGCATCCGATGACGGTTCTTTTCTGAGACTGCTTTGCGGTTATGAAGGCGAAATTCTGTTATATAATTTCGACCTTGACCAAAAAAACTGGCGGGACAAAGAATCGTTATCAAGCGCTCCCTCGCGTATGCGGGATCATTGGTATCTTGCATCTGAATATAACGTTGGCCTTGTAAAGCAGGTTTATTTTCTTGCCCCGGACATAGTATTTTTATCTACCGACAACGGGATGGAATACGCCTCCAGGGTGCGATTGTTCGATGAAGAGCTGACCGAATACCACAGCATGAGTCCGACAAAGACTGTCAAGAAAAAGCATTTCGGGAATATGTTTTATCAGGGTGTGTATTGGAACAGAGTCGGCGACGAAGTTTTTCTTGAAGTCTTCTGGAAGCTTGAAAAAGGTGCTTTGCAAGACGGTACTCCTGTTTATGGCAGTTGGCGGCTGAAAGACGATCCTTTTCTTCCGGACAAGAAGCCCGTTCCCGCTCAAAAGGACTGGGAAGGCTGGCACAAGCTGGAAAGATAACAGAAACGGCAATACAGACACGCTCCCCGCAGCCGCGGGGAGCGGCCTTTTTGCGCCTTCGGAGCGCCTGCCCGGCGCGTCCGCCTTGCCCCCGCGTCATCTCGGCCCAAACTTCGGGGGCCCCGCAAAATCGAAGATTTTGTGGGGTGAGAAATCGCATTATATGTAATGCGTTAGCATTACGCGATTTGGGGTAAGAGATCTGCGGAGGGTCCGCCTGCCCGTTCCTTACTCCGGCTTTGCCGGAGCGGGCAGGTGGAAGGGGCCGCACAAGCGGGGTAAGGATAATCCCAGTCGTCGATGCCCCGGAGGACCCTGATCCTGAGCCCCCGGCGGTGGGCTTTATTCCTTGCCCGAAGTCTGTCCTTTCATTACAGGAGATTTCTTACCGCCTCTTGCAGAGGCGCCGAAATGACGTTATGATTGACTGCAGGGTCGAGGCCCGGCGCCGATGTGACGCGGGAGAGCGGCTGCGGCTCTCCGGAAACAAAGCGGTCTTTTTTTTCGTCAAAACAAGACAGAGCACCAGGCTGCGAATCAAATCGATATAACAAACAAAGAATGCGCTGGCGTAACTCTTAGAAATACAGACATGAACCACTTCAATCGCTTCAACCGGCTGATCCGAAGAATAGAGCAGATGACCGTCGTCCGCGCCGTGCGGAACGCTCTGGTCAACATGATCCCGGTGCTGACCATAGGCGCCTTTGCCCTGATCCTGCTGACCCTGCCGGTCCCTGCCTATCAGAGATTTCTCGAGACCGATGCGGGCGGCCTGTTTTTCCGCTTTCTCCGGCTGGTGTACAGCGGCACCTTCGGCGTCCTCTCCGTCTATATCACCATACTGATATCTTACGCCTACGTCAGGCTGCGGGCTGACAAGCACGGCAGCGTGGTAGGCGCCATACTGGCCGCCGTCATATGCTTTGCCATCCTGGCCGGGGCGTATCTGCCTGACTTCAGCATAGATTATCTGGGACCCAAGTCCATGTTTCTGGCGCTCCTGACCGGCCTGGGGGCCTCGTCCCTGTGCCACTGGCTGTATCGGAAGCTGCGGCGTGACAGCCCCCGGGTCCTCACGGTGGGCGCGGACCTGGAGTTTACCAGGGCGCTCTCCACGCTGGCGCCCATTGCTATCACGGTGGTGGTGTTCGCGACGCTGAACGGCCTTATCATCCGCCTGGCCCACGTGGACTCCTTCCTCCACGGACTCAATTCTCTCTTCAACTGGGCCTTCTCCTTCGGAGAGGTGGGCTTTTTCAAGGGCTTGTGCATGGTGCTGCTGTCCTCTCTGCTCTGGTTTTTCGGCATCCACGGCAGCGACACCCTGGAGGGCGTCATGCAGACCTACTTTACCCCGGGACTGGCGGCCAACCAGGCCGCCGTGGCAGCGGGAGGAGAGCCGCAGGTCATCCTGACCAAGGGCTTCTTTGACCTCTTTGTCCTGATGGGCGGCTGCGGCGCCACCATATGCCTGCTCATCGCCATCACCCTGTTTTCCCGGAGCCGCGCGAGAAAAAGGCTGGGCCTCTACGCAGCCCTGCCCATGATATTCAACATCAACGAGATGATGGTCTTCGGTCTGCCCATCATTCTCAATCCCGTGATGTTTGTGCCCTTTATCACGGTGCCCCTGGTGTGCTTTACCGCCACCTATGTGGCCATATACTGCGGCTTTGTCCCCATGATCACCTCGGAGGTGGAGTGGACGACCCCGGTGCTGCTGGGCGGCTACTACGCCACCGGCAGCATAGCCGGCAGCCTGCTGCAGCTATTCAACATCCTGCTGGGCGTGCTGATCTATCTGCCCTTTGTCAAGATCCTCGACCACCAGTCCGAGGCGCGCCTGAGGCACGAATACGACTCCTTTGTGAGATTTTTCAAGGCCAACGAGCAGACCCTGACCTCGGTCCGGCTGACGGACATGAACAACGTCTATGGCGACCTGGCCAAGGAGCTCTGCGCGGAAATGCAGGGCAGCATCGGCAGCAGCATCGTCATGGGCTACCAGCCTCAGTACAACTATGAGGGCAAGTGCGTCGGCGCGGAGTCGCTGCTGCGGTGGCAGCATCCCGTGCTGGGAGTGCTCTATCCGCCGCTGGTGATCCGGCTGGCGGAGGAAGGCGGCTTTCTCCCCGAGCTGGAAGAGGCGGTCCTGTCCCGCATACTGGAGGAACACCCGGCAGCCCTCAAACGCTTTGGCGAGGACGCCAAGATATCCTTCAACATCACGGGCAAGACCGTCGTCGAGCCCCGGTTTTTGCAGTATTGCGCCCAGATGGACGAAAAATACGGCTTCAGGGGCAAGAACCTCTGCCTGGAGGTCACGGAGCAGGCGGCCCTCTCCTTCGGAGAACACACGGTCAGGGCCCTGCGCACCCTGCACGGCATGGGTCTGATGCTGGCAGTGGACGACTTTTCCATGGGCCAGACCTCCATCCACTATCTGAAGGACAACCTTTTCGACCTCATCAAGCTGGACGGCTCTCTGGTCAGGGGGCTCTACACCCACCAGAACAACCGGGAGATCATCTCCTCCATTGTCCGGCTGGCCACTACCCTGGGCCTGGCGGTCCTGGCGGAATTCGTGGAGACCGAGGACCAGCGGGATACCCTGCACGGCTTGGGCTGCGACCTGTATCAGGGATATCTGTATTCTCCGGCCGTGTTTTTGGAGGACGACCGCCCGTAAGCCCTGCGGCGAAACAGCAAACTTTGTGTCGGACAAGGTTTGCTTTTTTTATGCCGGGCGGGGCCTTGTTGACAAAGCCCGCCGCCTTGTGCTTTAATAAAATTATAATATGCCGTTTTTCGGCAGGACGATAATGACATAGCGCCGCGGCTTTCTCCGCGGCAATAAAAAAGAGAGGCAGGAATATGGACCGGAAACATATGGATACGAAACAGAAAGTGATCATTGCGGCAGCCGTCGTGCTGGTATTTGCCTTGGGCGCCGGAGCCGGCGCCTGGCTGACCTCCCGCCGTTCGGCGCCCACCGGTATGGCCGGGGCCATGGGCGGCTACGGTATGGGCGGCGGCATGGGTTCCGGCGGTGGAATGCCCTCCGGCGGCTTTGGAGGCGGTATGTCCGGCGGTTCCGGCGCGCCCAGAATGGGCAGCGGCGCAGGCGGCTTCGGGGGAGGTATGCCCCGGGGCGGCTCAGGCGGCGGCTTTGGCGGGGGTATGCCCGGCGGTTCCGGCGCTCCCCGTATGGGCGGCGGCATGGGTTCCGGCGGTGGAATGCCCTCCGGCGGCTTTGGAGGCGGTATGTCCGGCGGTTCCGGCGCTCCCCGTATGGGCGGCGGCATGGGTTCCGGCGGTGGAATGCCTTCCGGCGGCTTTGCCATGGGGCCCGGCATGGGCTTTGGCGGTCCCGGCGGCGGGGCAGACCGGCCTTCGTCAGGCAAGAAGAATACTCCCGGAGCAAAGGGCTCCGGCGGAAATAAAGGGGCTGCGCCTTCCGGCGCCGCAGGCAAGTCTTCGGGCGGTCCCGGGGGCAGTATGCCTGCGGGCGGTTTTGGCGGCGGTATGCCCGGCGGTTTTGCCATGGGGCCCGAGGGCTCCGGCTTTGGCGGCTTTGGCATGATGCCCGGCATGGGCTTTGGCGGTCCCGGCGGCTCGGCCATGACGCCTCCCTTGCCTCCCGCTCTGGCCAAGAGCGCTGCCAAACAGGGCGGCAAGCCTGCAGCGGCAGCCGGGGCGAAGAAGGCTCCCAAGGCGGCCAATACTGCTTTTGTGACCCTCAAATGCAAGGACGGAGAGGATATCACCGAAGCCCTGACGGAAGCCCTCGGAAAGCACCGCAGCGTGCTGATACCCAAGGGGACCTACCGGGTGTCTTCGCCGGTGGATATCCCGGCAAACACCCGCCTCAAGGGGGAGGGCGCCGTGCTGAACGTGTCTGTCAGGGGCGGCGGCTCCACGGCCCACGTGTTTTTGGTGTCGGGGGACAAGGCCCAAAAGGACAAGCCCGCCAAGCGCTGCGAAAACGTGACCATATCCGGCCTCACCTTTGTGTCGGAGCGGCCCGAGTATCTGTATGCCGTGTGCGGCATGTCGGTGAAAAACCTCACCCTCTCCGGTCTGGAGACCCGGGGCATGGGCCTGGCGGTCATCAGCGCCATCAACACGGTCAACGCCTGGGACGGCACTCCGGACCCCAACAAGACCGGAGGCATCAAGGGCAAAGAGGACCTGAGCCAAAACGTGACCATCACCAATTGCTTTGCCGACTGCAAGGACAACCGTGACGGCGCTGTCACCGGGATCCTCATCCAATACACCGATACCTTCAACCTGCAGAACTGCCACGTGGCCAACTGCTATCAGGGCATCCAGTTCTGGGGCGGCGACAGCGACTACAGCCGGGGCGGCAAGCCCGAAAACTACGGCGCCCTCTCCAACGGCAGGATCATCGGCTGCCGGGCCCGGAACGTGGCCGGCGGCGGCATATGGGGCAGCTTTGGCGAGAACGTGGTCATCAGGGACTGCCAGGTGTCCGACTGCGGCGACGTGGGCATCGATTTTGAGGGCTCCCGCAACTGCCGGGCCGAAAACTGCAAGGTGTACGACTGCGTCAACGGCAACTACGCCACCTTCCAGTACTGCACCGGC
Source organism: Abditibacteriota bacterium (assembly GCA_017552965.1). NCBI lineage: Bacteria > Pseudomonadati > Abditibacteriota > Abditibacteriota bacterium. The sequence continues at coordinate 6,813 of JAFZNQ010000113.1, forward strand.
AGGATAGAGTTCAAAAATTGCCTGTCCGTGCTCACCGGCAAGGCCGGGACCCCGGGGGATCACCACTATATGAACAGCAACGCCACCCAGATGGCGGGCGCCCAGGAGATCGTCTTCGAGGGCTGCACCTTCGAGAGCAAGACCATGGGCAAGGTGAATGCCTTCAGCGCCATGAAGCGCTTCGTGTTCCGCAACAATACCTGCCGGAACACCTGCCTCACCACGGTGGGCAACAACATCTACAACGTGGAGGTGGAGAACAACCGCTTTGAGTGGACCTCCTCCGAAAAGCCCGGGGTCATACTGCTGGCAGAGACCAGAGGCCCCCAGGAGACCTCCCTGAAGGTCACGGGCAACAAGGTCAACGGCAAAGACGCCGATACGGGGATACAGGTCTCCTGCGATTCCCCGGGGGCCCGGGCAAAGGCCTTCATCGAGAACAATACGGTGGCAGGCTGCGAGACCCCCATCAGGGTCCGGTCCGTCGCCGGCATTGACGTGACCGGCGACTACAAGGGGAAACCCGAGAAGTACTGAGCCGGGAGAAACAGTGAAGAAAGAGTGACGAGCGGCGGGCTTGTGCCCGCCGCTCTCTTGTCATATCCCCGGCCCAGTCAATGTCCGGTTTGTACCCCGTTGTTACTTGGCGCATCACGACATCCAGGCCCAAACGGCAATGGGATACAGCAGAAGCGGTATCTTGGGTTAATGACAGCTGTATAGGCCTTACAAATACTCAAACAATAAAATAATCTCAACAAGGTTGACATACTTAACGGAATGTGGTACAATTAAATTAACCGCAAAAGGTTTCGGAGGATGGTATGATAAACAGCATAGGAGTCTTTTTGAGAAAACTGCGAATAGACCGAAGGGAACTGCTTCGTGATATGGCAAATAAACTGAATGTCTCGTCTGCATTTCTTTCGGCAGTCGAAAACGGCAAAAAGAAGTTTCCGGATTCATGGGTTGAGAAACTGAGAATAATATACTCTCTGGACGATATGCAGCTGTCGGAATTGCGAAATGCTATTCTGGAATCAGGTGATATTGTTGAATTGAGCATTCGGAACAAGACCAGGGATTGCGTAAACTTGGCAGTTACCCTTGCCCGAAGGTTTGATTCTCTTGACGATGAAACCTCAAAAAAGATTGTAGAGCTTCTTGATAGAAGAAAGGAGGATTAGATATTGCAGGAATATACTGTCGAGGCTAAATCGAGAACAGACTTGCGTTTACTTGCGAAGCGTCTTCGTTGTGCGCTCTCAATAGAAGACAAACTGTGGGTCCCAATCGTGGAACTGCTGGATGTACTGTCAGAACTATTTGATAATTTCAGTTATGAAATAGTTCCCGACAACGCTCTTCCTCCTGAAACACATGCAGAGACAGACATATTGACCGGTCATATAACTATCAAAGAAAGTGTTTATGAACGGGCTTGCAAAGGGGCGGGTCAGGACAGGATGACTGTTGCTCATGAAATCGGTCATTTCTTTACTATATGCTGCTGCGGTTTTAAGATGCAGCGCATTTTCACTAATCGGAAGGTTAAGGCATATAATGATCCTGAGTGGCAGGCAAAGTGCTTTGCCGGAGAGTTTTTGATCGACCATGACTTAACCAGAGATCTGTCTCCTTTCGAGATAGTTGACGAATGCGGCGTAACACTGAATGCGGCTTGGTATCAATCAAGAATCAGAGGAAAAAGGGGGTGGTAAAATGATTGTAGATAGCTAAAAAAGCATTGAACTGATTTACATATCATTCAGTTCAATGCTTGACTCCGAATATCTCTATCCGTAGTCCGGTAAGCCATGAATAGAGATATCTCGAGAGACCTCAGGCAGAATGTTCTTATTCTGTACGATGAGTCCGCAGTAATATTACAACTCTATATTTTTCGTCAGAGTTGTATATGGAGATTATCTGTTTATGAAAAAGTCAATATTAGACGATGGCTTTCAAGCCTATTTGACCGAAGGCGCATTTTTAGTAGGCGATCCCGGTATACCGATGCTCATGGATCTTGGCAATGCCCGGATTCCCAAAGACTGGTATCTTTTGGCAAAGCAAAGACTTCCGGTAATAAGAGGGCATACATTCATTTTTATATGTATGACAAGTGTTTTTCCGGAGTTCTTTACGCTACGCGGAGATACCTTGATGTGCTAAAGCTGTATGACGGAGTAATTACTCCGGATTGCTCTATGCTGATAGGCCAGTCCTCTTGCTTGCAGCAAACCAACACCTATATGAACAGGGCAGTTGGATTCTTCTTGCAGAAGAATGGAATTCCGGTTATCCCCAATATCAGATGGAGCGATGAGTCGAGCTTTGAATATTGTTTTCTTGGCGTGCCTGAGGGAAGTATTATCGCCGTCAGCACTCATGGCTGCATCAAAACAAAAGATGAACGGCGAATGTTCAAAACCGGAATGGAGGCAGCATTAGACACTATACATCCAACATCAGTCCTTGTCCATGGTTATATGCCGGATGACATTTTCGGCAGTTTTATAGACAGTGTCCCTCACTATCGGTATCCAAGTGATTTTGAACAAACGCATATAAGGGAGAAGGCTTAGAATGGGAACTGGCTATAAAGGAAATTCAAGGTATTACCGAAGTGTCGGGCAAAACATACTGGCGGCATCATCAAAGTACGAATATAATGACGGGTGGTTCGGCAAAAGAGGGAAATCAGGTAATGAAAGAATAAGAAATATAGAAACTGACGACAACCTTGCTGCTGCAAAAGATTTTTATGATACTATCGCATATGGTGGCATAGAAGAAATCATTGACAGCAATATGAGTATCACAAAAATGGCTGATGGAACAATTATTACATTTCGTGCTGTTTCGCATTCGGACGGAACTCCGGCGGTGGATATCAATATCAAGCCAAGCACTCACACTGGCGGATAAAAAGGACAAAAGATGCATTTTGTAAAGGGTTCAAAAAAATGAAAGCTATAGATATTCGATTTTCAGCGAAGGAAATGGGGTTGATAAAGCGGATGATAGGGAAGAAAATGGTTGTTTATAAACATGACCCATTGGAGTTCTCGACATCAGTTTACGGATTGGTCGGCTTGCTGATCGAAGACGAATCATTTGCTTTTACCAACTTTGTCGAAAAAATGGATTATTATGGAGAAAATGAAGATGTTGCAGTCTTCAGAATAAAGGCAATTCCGTTTGATGAGATCAAATCGAAAATCCAGAGTCAACAGATGATTGAAATGCCGGTAAATGATATTATCGCAGAGATCGATGTTGTCAACGAGCATCAGAAGCTGTATAGATACAGCGTTCAAACCTACGATGTTATGTTGACAAGAGGCATTATTTTCAGGATGAAAGACGGAAATGAACTATCGTTCGAAAAAAATATTTGGTTCTCGGAAAATATCTCTGTGGAAAAGGGATACGACTTGATTAAACGATTCTCACCGACAGACGAGTTTTCCGAAGGCTGGAGCGGAGAATACAAAGGTGTATGTTCCCGTGAAATAATAAAGATCTTATAAAAGAGCGGCGGGCGCAGGCCCGCCGCAGGTTTTTCTCTGCCCCGCGATATGGCCCCTTCCACCTGCCGCCTCCGGCTCAGCCGGAGTAAGGAACGCGGCAAGCGGACCCTCCACACCACCCCGCGAATACTTTTATTCGTGTGGACCCCGGTAGATCCCTGCCCCAAAACGGCCTAAAGATTCATTGCCGTCTTGGGCAGGGATGACGCGGGGTCGAGGCGCGGCGCCGGGGTGTTTGCGGGGGAGACAGGGTTAATTCCGTCTGAATCTGTATTTGCCTTTTCCATGGCCCGCCACAGGCTCGATGATGCCCGAAGTCTTTAGCTTTTTCAGGAGTTCCGACGCTCCGGACGCTTTGATACCAAGTATTTCCATCACGTTAGAACGGCCGAAGACCGTTTGTCCGGGAAACGCCCGGCGCAGGCTGCGGATATGGCATGCGGTTTTGGCGGGGAAGAGCCGGTCAATGTCCGGTTTTATCCCGTCAACGTCCGGTTTCTCGGCTCCAATGTCCGGTTTTCCCCCGTCAATGTCCGGTTTGAAGGCTCCGCTGATATGCAGGACCCTGTTGTGGAGCGGGTTCTTCTCGCCGAGCAGCAGGTTTCGCAGAAATATCTCCAGATACCCGGTGGTTTCGCGGATGCCGTTTTTCAGGTCGTTGTAGTTTGCCCGGACAAGGGAATTGCGGAAATACCATGCGTTTTCGGCAAAGACGTCATTTGTCACGTCAAAGCCCAGAGCTCGCAGATACCTGATGAAAAACACTGCCGTGGTCCTGGTGTTGCCCTCTCCGAACACGTGGATCTGCCACAGTCTGGATATGAATACAGCGAGGTGATGGATGATCTCACCCATGGAGAGGTTTTGGTATGAGAACTTTTTTTCTTCGGACAAGTCATATTCCAGAGTTGCTCTCAGTTCCGTGGCGCTGCCGTACAGGACGGTGGCGCCGTTCAGCACCCATTCCTTTTTCGTGATATTATATCCGCGAATAATTCCCGCGTGGGAATAGACGCCCGTAAACAGCCGGCGGTGGATGGAGAGATATTCGTTGGGTGAAAAGCTGAAAGACCTTTCGGACAAAATTGCGGCGATCCTGGCGGAGACTATGTCGGCCTCCTCCGTGCGTTTCTCACGGTCCCGGACCGGTTTTTGGGCGTAATAGGTCTGCAGAAGAGCGTTTGCCTCTTCAAAGGAGATCTCGCCTTCTATGTTCCGGACGGCGGTCCGCGCCAGATATTCGGAGGTCTTCAGGCCGTCAACAGCCTGCAGGCCGATGGCCGTATGCCAGGCGTACCCTTTATCCCGTTTGTCCGGTTCGGATTCCCTTATGTATTCTTTGAAAGGATCTTTGGTCACTCGCTTTTGCCTCTGCGCCGGCGCTACACCCCGTAAAACTCCTTGTACCACTCGGCGAAACGCCGCAGGCCTTCCCGCAGGGTGGTGGAGGGCTTGAAGCCAAAGTCCCTCTGCAGGTCGTCCACGTCGGCAAAGGTGACGGGCACGTCGCCTGCCTGCATGGGCACCAGCTTTTTGTGGGCTTCGAAGTCAAAGTCCTCGGGGAGCACCCGGGCTCTCACCAGCTCTTCGGAGAGTATCTGCACGAAGTCCAGCAGGTTCTCGGGGCTGTTGTTGCCTATGTTGTAGACTCTGTAGGGGGGCACGGGCAGTCCGTCCTCGCCGGTCTGTTTTTCCGGCGCCGACTCCATGACCCGCACGACTCCCTCCACTATGTCGTCCACGTAGGTAAAGTCCCGCTTGCAGTTGCCGTAGTTGAATATCTCGATGGTCTTGCCGGCTATGAGCTTGTTGGTAAAGCCAAAGTAGGCCATATCCGGCCGGCCGGCGGGGCCGTACACCGTGAAGAACCTGAGTCCGGTGGAAGGGATCTCGTAGAGCTTGGAATAGGCGTGGGCCATGAGCTCGTTGGCCTTTTTGGTGGCGGCGTAGAGGGACACCGGGTTGTCCACCTTGTCCCCGGTGGAGTAGGGTATCTTCTTGTTGGTGCCGTACACCGAGGAGGACGAAGCGTACACCAGGTGCTCCGGCTCGTATTTGCGGCAGGCTTCCAGTATGTTGAAAAAGCCCGTCAGGTTGCTTGCTATATATGCGTCCGGGTTGGTGATGGAGTATCTCACTCCCGCCTGGGCCGCCAGATTGACCACCACGTCGGGCCGGACGCCGTCGAAGAGCTGCATCACGGCTTCCTTGTCTGCCAGGTCGCCCTTGACGAACTGCCAGCCGGCGCCGGGCAGGCTGTCTGCCAGGCGGCCTATCTCCTGCAGCCTGTATTCCTTGAGGGATACGTCATAATAGTCGTTGAGGTTGTCGTAGCCGGTGACCCGGATACGGTCGTATTTTTTCAGGAGCGTCATCACCAGATAGGAGCCGATAAAGCCGGCGGCTCCGGTGACCAATACGCTCTTGCCTGCGAGGTCCACGTTTTTTGGCAGCATAAGTGTCTCCTAATCCCTGAAATACAGGTCTCTCGTATATACCTTGTCCATGACGTCGGCCAGCTTGTCGCTGTAGCGGTTGGCTATGATGACGTCGGACTTTTGTTTGAATTCGTCCAGGTCTCTGATGACCTTGCTGTTGAAGAAGCTGTCCTCCTTCATGGTGGGCTCGTAGATGATGACCTCGATGCCCTTGGCCTTGACCCGCTTCATGACCCCCTGGATGGAAGACTGGCGGAAGTTGTCCGAGCCGGCCTTCATGGTGAGCCGATACACGCCCACGGTCCGGGGGTTTTTGGCTATGAGCTGGTCGGCTATGAAGTCCTTGCGGGTGCTGTTGGCGGCCACTATGGCGGAGATGATGTTCTGGGGCACGTCGTCATAGTTGGCCAGCAGCTGCTTGGTGTCCTTGGGCAGGCAGTAGCCGCCGTAGCCAAAGGAGGGGTTGTTGTAGTGGGTGCCTATGCGGGGGTCCAGCCCCACGCCTTCGATGATGGACCTGGAGTCCAGGCCTCTGATGGCGGCGTAGGTGTCCAGCTCGTTGAAAAAGGACACTCTGAGGGCCAGATAGGTGTTGGCAAAGAGCTTCACGGCCTCCGCCTCGGTGGGATTCATGAAGCGCACCTCTATATTTTCCTTCAGGGCGCCTTCTTGCAGCAGGCCGGCAAAGGCCTCCGCCGCCTTCCTCAGGCGGGCGTTGCGGACGGGCACGCCCACGATGATGCGGGAGGGATACAGATTGTCGTAGAGAGCCCTGCCCTCGCGCAGAAACTCGGGGCTGAAGAGTATGTTGTCGCAGCAAAACTCTTCCCGGGCCTTTTCCGTAAAGCCTACCGGGACCGTGGACTTGATGATCATCACGGCGTCGGGGTTGGCCTCTATCACCTGCTCTATCACCGATTCCACCGACGAGGTGTCAAAATAGTTTTTCTTTTCGTCGTAGTTGGTGGGGGTGGATATGATCACCAGGTCCGCCTCCTTGTAGGCGGCGCTGCCGTCGGTGGTGGCAGTCAGATCCAGCTCCTTGCCTGCCAGATATTCTTCTATCTCCGGGTCGGAGATAGGGGACTTGCGGGCGTTGATGAGCCGGGCCTTTTCCTCTATGATATCCACCGCGGTCACGGTGTTGTGCTGTGCCAGCAGGACCGCCATCGACAGTCCCACGTAGCCTGTGCCGGCTATGGCTATTTTCATGATAGTACTCCTAAATGGTTATTCCCTTGTATTCCTTTTGCGCCTGTTCGTAGCTGGCCAGGTTGCCTATGTCGTAGCGGCGGCCCGGCATTTCCATGGCGTGAACGGCAGTCCTGGCGCACAGCCAGACCACAAAGCTGCCCGGGGCGTCGGTGCCGCAGCCTGCCTCTATGCCCTCCGCCACCAGCTGCAGCTCTCTTTTGGGAAAATAGTAAAAGGGAGGGCAGCACCAGTGGCTTTTGGGCTCTGCGGGCTTTTCTTCCATGCTCAGTATAAGGTCGCCCTTGCCCACCTCGGCCACGCCGCATTTTTTCAGCTTGTCGCCGTCCGGCTCAAAATACCGCATGACGCAGGCGGTATCCCGCCTGCGGGCGTAGTCCACAAAGCGGGTGAGGGAAAAGTCCAGCAGGTTGTCGCCGGCTATCACCACCACGTCGTCGTCGATGCCCAGGGCGTCTATGGCAAAGCGTATGTCCTTCACGGCTCCCAGCCTGTCCTCGTTGGACACGGTGCCGTCGTCCAGCACCGTCACGGGCAGAGGGATGCCGGCGGCCCATTTTTCAAAGTGCGCCGCGAATCTGTGGTTGGATATGACCGCGTATTCGTCTATGAGGCCGCAGGTCTCCAGGTCTTCGGTGAGCCAGCCGAGAATGGGCTTGCCCGCCACCTCCAGCAGAGGCTTGGGGAAGTCTTTGGTGAGAGGATACAGCCGGGTGGCGTAGCCGGCCGCCAGGATAAGGCATTTCATAGGGCTTCTCCCGCGCCGATGCCGTCTGCCGTGGAGCAGATGCAGGCGGAATATTTGCCCTGCAGGGCGGGAAAGGAGGCCAGATATTCCCGCTCCACCCGGGCGAGAATGCTGTCCCTGAAGGCGGGGTCTATAAGGGCCATGCAGCAGCCCTTGAAGCCGGCGCCGGAAAACCGTCCGCCGTAGATGCCCTCGGTGCCGGTCATGATCTCATAGAGCCGGATGAGCTCGGGGGAGCCGGTCTCCCAGTTGTATATGGAGCTGCGGCCGCTCTCAAAGGAGAGGCGCCCGAAGGCCTCGATGTCGCCTCTGCGCCAGGCCTCCGCGCCCGCTTCCACCCGGGCAAACTCGCCGAACCAGTGCTCGGCACGCTTGCGCCAGTTGTCCGGCAGCCTGTCCTTGTATTCCCGGAATATCTCCGGCGGCACGTCTCTCAGGTTGGTCTCGCCAAACTTGCCGTAGTCCATGCCGGCAAAGGCCAGCAGGGCGTAGGCGGCGCTGCGGGCTTCATCTACCCGCATGTTGAACTTGCTGCCCGCCAGAGACCGCTCCAGCCCCGAGAAGAAGATGGCTATCTCAAAGGGCTTCATGTCGGGGGACCTGGGGATGGTCTCCAGAGAGCCGTCCTTCATGTCCATGTAGAGCAGCATGTCCTTGCGGCAGTACACCTCACAGCTCTGGTCCAGCTTGCCTACCGATACACCCACGTACAGGGTCTCGGCCTCCAGAGCCACCTGGATCAGCTCGTCCTCGGGCAGGGTGACACCGTTGACCCGGCAGAGAGCTGTGAGAAAGGTGAGTATCACGGCGGCGGAGGAGCTGAGGCCGCCTATGGGCAGCTGCCCCTCGATGACGCCCGCCAGACCCACGTTCAGAGGATGCCGCCGCGCCAGGGCAATGGCGGCGCCCCGCAGGTAGTCGGCCCAGTCATTTTGCTTTTGGGGCGGAGTCTCCGCTATGTGCCACTGAGCCCGCTTGTCAAACTGCAGGCTCTGCACCTCTATGACCCCGTTGTGCTTGGGGTCATAATACATGCGGATGCCCTTGTCTATGGCAAAGCCCGTGATCTTGCCCAGATTGTGATCCGAATGAGCGCCCAGAGGGCAGATACGATAGGGGGTAAAGGCCACATACTGGGGATCCCGGTGATATAGGCCCTGAAAGGTGTGCAACGCGTCCATACAAGTCTCGCTTTTTTGGGTTCTGATTTCAATTTTATTTTACTATAAGAGCCCGAAAAAGTCAAAAACCGCCGCCGGCCACCAGGGCCCGCCCCTCTCTCCGCCGGGAAGAAAGACGCCCCCCATCATTGAGAGCGCAAGACCTCGGCCTTCCGCCGCATCCCCCACACACAAAAAAAGAGCCGGTCGCGGACCGGCTCCATGTCGTTTGGCTAATCTCTGCGGAAGAGGTCTCTGGTATAGACCTTGTCTTCCACCGATTCAAGGCACTTGTCAAAGCGGTTAGCCAGGATGACGTCGCTCTGAGCCTTGAATTTGTCCAGATCGTTCACCACCTGCGAATTGAAGAACAGGCTGCCGTCCTCCAGGGTGGGCTCGTAGATGATGATGGGGATGCCCTTGGCCTTGATGCGCTTCATGACCCCCTGTATGGCGGATGCCCGGAAGTTGTCGCTGTTGGACTTCATGGTCAGCCGGTAGACCCCCACGCAGGCGGGCTTTTTGGCGATGATGCTGTCGGCGATGAAGTCCTTGCGGGTGGTGTTGGACTTGACCACGGCCTCGATCATGTTCTGGGGCACGTCCTTGTAGTTGGCCAGCAGCTGCTTGGTGTCCTTGGGCAGGCAGTAGCCGCCGTAGCCAAAGGAAGGGTTGTTGTAGTGCCCGCCGATGCGGGGATCCATGCACACGCCCTTGATGATCTTTTCGGAGTCCAGCCCCTTGGTCTGGGCGTAGGTGTCCAGCTCGTTGAAATAGGCTACCCGGACGGCCAGATAGGTGTTGGCAAAGAGCTTGATGGCTTCCGCCTCGGTGAGGGGAGCGATGAGGGTCTGGATGTGCTCGTCCTCGCCGCCGGCTCTCAGCCGCTCGGTCTCGGCGCCCTCCAGGAGCAGGTCGGCAAACATCTGGGCCTCCTGCTGCTGCTCTTCGGGCGCGCCCACCACTATGCGGCTGGGATGCAGGTTGTCGTAGAGAGCCTTGGACTCCCGCAGAAATTCGGGGCTGAAGATGATGTTGTCGGCGTTGTACTTTTTGCGCGCGCTCTCGGTGTAGCCCACGGGAATGGTGGACTTGATGACCATCAGAGTCCCCGGGTTGTACTTGAGAGAGCACTCGATGGCGTCCTCCACCGCGGAGGTGTCAAAAAACTGTCCCACGTCATCGTAGTTGGTGGGGGTGGCGATGACTATCAGGTCGGCAGAGGAATAGGCGGCCTCCTTGTCCACGGTGGTGAACAGGTCCAGCTTGCGCTTGCCTTCTCTCGTTTCCTTGAAAAACCGTTCTATCTCGTCGTCCTGTATGGGGCTGATGAACCGGTTGAGCTTGTCCGCCTTGGCAGGGGTGGTGGTGATGGCCGTCACCTGATGGTTCTGGGCCAGCAATACGGCCAGGGAAAGGCCTACGTAGCCTACTCCCGCAACAGTGATTTTCATTGTCTCGTCCTTTTTTCCTTGTAGTGATGATGTTTTTTGGTCTTCTGTTCTGTCTGTCCCGGATGGACGGGAGGCGCGCATACTATGCTCTTTTCAATATATCCTTCAACGGCCGCCCTTTCCGGCAGGCCGTCCTGCCTGCGCCGGCATCACGGGAACATCGTTACGCGCTTTTGCCGGCGGGACAACCCGAAGAGCCTGTTCAGGAGCCGCAGGAACAGCGCGTTGTCGCAGGCAGCTGCGATACAGGCCCGCTTCACAGCCTTGGGATACTGCCTGCTGCTCAGTATTTTGCGCCTGCGCTCGCCGGCAAAGCGCTTCATCTCCTCCAGCGCCGGCTTTGCGGACTGTCTTTCCTCCCGGGTGAAGCCCCCCAGGCTCACCCACATGGCAAATATGGCGGTGAAACAGTCGCTTTCCAATAGGCGGAGGCATTCTTCGTCGGAGATGAGCTCCGACAGCTCTTCGTATTTGTCGCGAACGACCCTCCAGCAGTCTGTCCGCCACCTGGCGTTATGATTGCGGCTGATGCTGCTCTGCCGCATACGGTAGTGGATCAGCGCGTCGGGGAGCAGCGCGACCCTTTGGGCCATATGGATGAGCCGGCAGGTGACGAGGTCGTCTTCTTTCATAATGTCCTCGGGATATCTCACCCCCTCAAACAGCTCCGCTTTGTACAGCTTGTTCCAGGCAAGGCCGTTGAGAACGTCCCTGTTTTTCAGGTAGAGCCGGAGCTTTTCGTTGCCTGTGAGCGTGGCCTTGGCGGATGCAGGATGCGCAGGCTGTCTGCCCTCAGGCGTCTCGACGTAATAATCGCAAGCGACTATGTCCGCTCCGCATTCCTCCGCCGCATCCCGGAGCCTTTGCAGGGCGTCGGGCTCCAGCCAGTCGTCGCTGTCCAGAAAAGCCACGTATTTCGTAAGGGGATCCATGTTGCAGAGACCCTGGTTTCGGGCTGCAGCCAGACCCCCGTTGGGAGTGTGGAACACGGTAAAACGGGGACAGGCCGCGGCGTATTCGTCACACACGGCGCCGGAATCGTCCGTGGAGCCGTCGTCAACTATGATGACCCGCAGGTTGTCACAGGTCTGGGCCGCCGCGCTGTCCAGGCACTGCCGCAGATACCGTTCCACGTTATAGACCGGTATTATCAGGGTGATGAGAGGACTTTTGTCTGCGCTCGCGCCGGAGCCGTTCTTGCCGCGGCTGTCTGTATCGTCAATACGTATCAGTTCTTTGTCTGCTTCCATAGTTCGTATTGATCATTTTCAAGTATGTCGGCAATCCTTTTGCAGGCGTGCCCGTCCCCGTAGGGGTTGGAGGCCTGCGCCATTTTGTTATACTCCTCTTTGTCTGTGAGCAGAGAGGAAAAAGTGTTGTATATTACGTTTTCGTCGGTGCCGACCAGCTTCAGGGTGCCGGCGGCTATGCCCTCGGGCCGCTCGGTGGTGTCCCTCATGACCAGCACCGGCTTGCCCAGGGAAGGGGCCTCTTCCTGGATGCCTCCCGAGTCCGTGAGGATCATGTAGCTGCGGGCCATCAGGTTGTGGCAGTCTATCACGTCCACCGGCTCGGTGATGTGTATGCGGTCACAGCCTCCCAGCTCCTCGTCCGCGGCCTTGCGGACCAGGGGGTTCATGTGTATGGGGTAGAGGGCCTTCACGTCCGGGTGCTCCTCCATGACCCTGCGTATGGCCCGGAACATGCTGTGCATGGGAGCCCCAAGATTCTCCCGCCTGTGGGCCGTGATGAAGATGAGCCGGCTGCCCTCCGCCCAGCTCAGCTCCGGGTGGGAGTAGTCCTGCCGCACCGTGGTCTGCAGGGCGTCTATGGCAGTGTTGCCCGTGACATATACGCTGCCCGGCTTTTTGCCCTCCCGGATAAGATTGTCCCGGGAGGTCTCCGTGGGGGCAAAGTTCCAGGCGGATATGATGCTCACCGCCTGCCTGTTGAACTCCTCCGGATAGGGGCTGTATATGTCGTAGGTGCGGAGCCCCGCCTCCACGTGGCCCACGGGTATCTGCATATAGTAGCAGCAGAGAGCCGTCACAAAGGTGGTGGAGGTGTCGCCGTGGACCAGCACCGCGTCGGGCTTCACCTGCTCCAGCACGCTCCTTATGCTGCCGAGAATACCCGCCGTGATGTCAAACAGGGTCTGGTTTTGCTTCATGATGGAGAGGTCGTAGTCCGGCTGCACCCCAAAGGCGTCAAGCACCTGGTCCAGCATCTGC